>NZ_CAKJTM010000012.1:46627-113144 GCF_917627345.1 Protofrankia sp. CiP3
CCGGGTGCTCTTACGCGGCATCAAATGTTGGATCTTCAACGCCGAACGGGATGTTCTTCTCCTGCGGGTGCCCGCATGGGTGGGCGAGCACGAAGCACTCTGGCAGCCGATCACCGGAGGCATCGAAGCCGAGAAGACCGCCCTGCGGAAAGATCTGGCCGCGATGGGTATCCAGGCCCACATCTCGACAGCGGGCCCTGGACCTAACTGACCATCACCATCGGACGCTGTAACGTCCTACCGGGTTGTGAAGGGCGCCGGCCGGGTCGAGATACCCGAAGCTGTTGCCCAGGCACACGACCGCGTCGACTTCAACACCGGTGTCTTCGGGCCTGGAGGCGGCTGCCACCGGCACGCGGCGGGCACCGTAGGGCCGCCCCCGCACCCGCCACACACGCCCGGCCGGCGTTCCGGTCGAACTACGCGATTTTCGTGGCGTTGCCTTCTCCCAGACCCCCAGATTCAGGCCTTCGCAAGGCTTGAATTCAAGCTTAAAATGGTGCCCATGCAGACGCTACCGATCTCGAAGGTCAAGGACAGGCTCAACGAACTGGTCGACGCCGCCGCGATCACTCACGAGCAAGTGACCATCACCAAGAACGGCTCGCCGGCGGCCGTCCTGATCGGCGTCGACGAGTGGGAGTCGATCCAGGAGACCCTGTACTGGCTGTCGCAGCCGAGCATCCGCGAATCTCTCGCCGAGGCCACGGCCGACGTGACGGCCGGGCGGGTCTTCGACGAAGCGCAGATCCGCGCCGAGTTCAGCGTGCCCAGGCGCGACCGGTAACGCGCCCGGTGAGCTATGAGGTGGTCTTCACGGCCACGGCACGGCGAGACCTCCAGCACATCCCACCGCGCATCGTGCCAGCGATCATCGAGTTCGTCTTCGGCGACCTCGCGGTCGCACCGCAGCGGGTCGGCAAACCTCTCGAACGGGAACTGGCAGGCACCTTCAGTGCCCGTCGCGGACCGTACCGGGTGCTGTACGTGGTCGACGAGGAAGCGAAGCTCGTGACGCTTCTGCGGATCGCTCACCGAGCCGATGTCTACCGCCCCGGCGGTAGGTAGAAGGAGGTCTGGCCCCGGCTGGGCACCGCGAGTTCGACGACGCTTCGATAGCCGCCGTCACAGCGCAGCCCCAGCCTGAAGCTGCACGCGATGACAAGCCGGCCGGTTCGAGAACCTCTGGTCGCGCCCGCAACCTTCTGCGTGCCGTCTTGCCGGAGGCACGCAAGAACGATCTTTATCGCGCTGTTTGTGCTGGTCAAACAGGATGAGCAATATCGGAACCAACCTTGGGTCGCTCGGGTCCAAAGCGCGCGGCGAGAGCACCGCTGCCGATCGTCGCGTCCCAGATGGGGCGGTCGGCCTTCCTTTGGCCTGTGCCGTGCCAGGGCCGGCGAATCAGCGCGGACGTGCTACCGTGCGCAAATAGATCACCTCATAAAATGTCGCCCCCGACGGGCCGCGGAGCCGCGCTGACGGGGCATTCCTGGTCAGGCTGATGAGGGGGCGATGTGCCTGGCACGAGGCGCTCGGGGGATGGTGCCCCCAGCGGGACCACGGACGCGGAGACCGGCGCGGCCGGCCACTGCGACTTCTTCCTTACCCATGCCCGCGCCGATGTCGAATGGGCGAAATGGATCGCCTGGCAACTCGAGGAGCACGTGCATTTCGACGGTCGGAAGGCGCAGGTTTTTCTCGAAGCCTGGGATATCGTGCCCGGATCGGATCTGGTAGCCAACATCAGCCGCATGCTCGACCGCTCCGACCGGGTCGTGCCCATCCTCTCGCCACACTATTTCGCCGATCCCGGCGATCATGTGTGGCCGGCGGCCTGGACGGGCGACCAGGACCGGCTTCGGCGCATCGTGCCGGTGCGGGTCGAGGCCTGCGTACCTACCGGCCTGCTCCGGACGATCCACTACATCGACCTGGTCGGCATGGACGCCGAGGCGGCCGCAGCGGCCCTGCGCACCAGGATGTCCGACGCCATCAAGGGTCGACTGACATGCCGACGCCGACGGTCAGAACGGCCTGCCGCCTCGCGTCTGCCGCGCTGCTGGCCTGTCTCGTCTACGCGCTGGGAGTCAGCGGTTGTTCGTCGCGGGAATCCGGCGACGACGGCGTCGGGCCGATCACCTTCTCCGGGATCGCCGACCTCACCTACGGCCACCAGGTCACCAACGCCGTCGGCCGCTGGAACCGGGAACACCCGGACCAGCACGTCCGATACATCGAGCAGACCGACTCCGCCGACGAGCAGCGCGCCCAGCTCATCGCGACCGCGCAGGGCTCGCACGAGTGTTATGACGTGCATTCGCTCGATGTGGTGTGGACGGCGGAGTTCGCCCGCGGCCACCTTGTCGTACCGCTGGATGCGCACGAGTCGCGCGCGTACGGGATCAGAAAGGATCTCTTCGTCCCCGCGGCGTGGGCGAGCGGGCGTTACCGCAACCAGCAGTGGGCCGTGCCGTTCCTCGTCAACACCCCGCTGCTGCTCTACCGCAAGGACATTCTCGACGCGGAGCGGCTGCTCCCGCCCACCAGCCTGAACGAGATGATCTCGCAGATCAAGTTGATCAACAAGCGGCGCGCCACCGCCGGCCAGCCGCCGGTCGGCGGCTTCGGCGGTCAGTTCGCCCGCTACGAGGGCCTCACCGTAAACGCCCTGGAAATCATCCGCAGCCTCGGCGGCGACCTCGCCGCGGGCCCCGACACGCCGCTCTCCGAACCCGACGACATCGGCGCGGCCCTGCGCCTGCTCGCGGACGGCACCGAGGCCGGCACCGAGGCCGGCGGCTGGCTGCCGCAGGAAACGCTGACCGATCGCGAGCAGGGCAGCCGAGACGCCTTCACCCAGGGCCAGCTGCTATTCCTGCGCAACTGGCCCTATGCCTACAAACTGGTCACGGCCGCGGGCTCACCACTCGCCGGAAAGGTGGGTGTGGTGCCGCTGCCCTGGAGCGGCGTTCTCGGCGGCCACAACCTCGCCGTGTCGACCTGCTCTCGGCACCGCGCCACCGCTTGGTCGTTCATCAGCTACATGACGACCAACCGCGACATCCAGTCGGCCATGTTCCGCGACGGCGGCTACCCGGCCGCTCTGCTCGCCGTCTACAGCGACCACGAGGACGAGTTCAGCCGAGCGGTCGTCAGCAGCCTGAAGGGCGCCGGCACCCGTCCGATCAGCCCGTACTACGCTGCCGTGAGCGGAACCATCCAGGATGCCGTCCACAGCGTGCTGACCCACGAGCGCACCCCCGCCGAGGCCGTCGCCTTCCTCCAGCAGCAGCTGCCCGATGCCCTCCATGGCGGATAGCCGGTCGCGCCCCTGCTTGCGAATGATGGATGCCGCGGACGGCCGGGGCCGGGTAACGGATTCAAGGCGTGCGGGAGTCAGCGGTCGGCTGGGAGGCCGAAGAGCTGGGTCCAGTAGACGCCGTAGCTGCCGCCGCGGGCACAGCCGACCCCGATCTGGGTGAAGTCCCCGGTAAGGATGTTCTTCCGGTGCCCGGGGCTGTTCATCCAGCCGGCCATCACCTCGGCCGGGCCCGGCTGGCCCGCGGCGACGTTCTCACCCAACATGCGGTAGCGATAGCCGGCCGCGGCGGCGCGGTCGGACATCGTCCGCCCGTCCAGGCTGACATGGTCCATATAGCTGTTGGCCGCCATATCCTCGCTGTGCCGCTGCGCGGCCAGGGCCAGGCGGGGCTCGGACGCCAGCGGTCCGGCGCCGGTCCTGGCGCGCTCGGCGTTCACCAGCACGACCACCTCCGCCAGCGGGCCGGCCAGCGGCGCGGTGTCGTCGTCCACCTGGACACCGAAATCACGGACAAGCCCGGCAAGACCGTCGGAGTAGCCCTGGCCAAGCGCACGGATCTTCCAGGCGCCGCCACGCCGGTAGATCTCGGCGAGGAGAAACACGGTCTCATCGCGTGGCCGGGGCGGTGTGAAGCGCACCAGCGTGGAGCCTTCACCACCGCGGATATCCAGCACCGGCACTGGCAGCTGCCCGAGCGACAGCGCGCTGTCGGCGGGGCTCACGACCACCACCACCCGGCTCGCCCCTGGCCGCAACCGGCCCGGATCGATGGTCACGCTGTCACCGTTCACCGTGGCACCAGGCGCGGACGGCTGGTTATAGAAGACGAAGTCCTGATCCGCCGCGACCTGCCCGTCGTCACCGGTGATGAGAAGCGAGAGGTCGAAAGGGCCGGGCACACGGACCGACAGGACACCACCAGGTAACGGCCGGTTGGCACCGGCAACCAGCTCGATCATGGCAGCTCCCGAACACGTTGCCGGCCTGTGTTGTGCGCTGCCGGTAGGCGGCATCGCCACGGCGCGGATAGGCTAGGTCACGGAAAGGACGTAAAGTCACATTTTGGCCCTGCCACCAGATGTTATTGTGCCCGGCATGGCCGAGCCGGCGTCCCCCTCGCTGGGATCTTCTTCCTCCTCCAATACTCCCACCGCGCTCGACGGGGCAACGTCACAAACCTCGTGCCCAGAGCCGCCGCCCACTCCACCGATGCCGGTGGCCAGCACCTCGGTCAAACGATCGATCAAGCTGTTCCAGGCCTGCCGCCGCGAGCAGGTCGATCCCGCGGGCTTCTACTCGTTGCTCGCCGCGGACTCGGTACACCAGCTCAGCCAGTTCACCTCGCTGGCGGGGTCGGTCGTGCTGGACGTCGGCGGCGGCCCCGGCTATTTCCGCGCCGCGTTCGGGCGAGCCGGGGCCCGGTACTTCTGGGTTGAACCGGATATCTCGGAGATGAGCGCGGGAGGGATCGTGGAACCGGGACGGGTGCTCGGCAGTGCCCTGGACATGCCGTTCGCCACCGCCTCGGTGGACGTCTGCTATTCCTCAAACGTCCTTGAGCACGTCCCCGACCCGTGGCGGATGTGTGCCGAAATGGTGCGGGTGACCCGCCCCGGCGGTGTGATCTTCCTGAGTTTCACCAACTGGCTGTCACCGTGGGGCGGCCACGAAACCTCACCATGGCATTATCTGGGCGGCCACCGGGCGGCGCTGCGATACAAGCGCCGCAGCGGTGTCACGCCCAAGAACCTCTACGGCACCAGCCTGTTCCCGGTGTCGGTCGCCGACGCCCTGGCCTGGGCACGCGGCCGAACCGACATCCAGATCCTCGAGGCCATGCCGAGGTACCTGCCCACCTGGACAAAACCAATCCTGCGGGTTCGGGGCCTGCGGGAGGTCGCCACCTGGAACCTCGCGATGGTCTTCCGCAAACGTTGACAAAACGCTGTCGTTGACAAAGCGCTGTCATCGAACGCATTCCGAAATACGGTTTAAGAGCACCCGACAACGGGCGTGTGGATCAAGGAGAGGGGCTGGGGTGCGTGCCCCAGCCCGCGACGCCGTGTCCCCTGTTGCCGGTCGCTCTCAACCTCGTCGACGACATTGTTCCCGACGGTGTCGTCGACGCGGCCATCGTCACCAGGATTATCGCCATCAGGAGCCAGCCGCACTCTGAACCCCGTGTGTGTACAGGATCGAAAAATGCGCTGGAATCGCACATGGCCGCGGTTCAGACCAGCCGTAGCTGGTGGCCCTGGTTCGCCCGTTGCGGGCGGGTACCCGCCGGACCCGAACGGCGCTGGAGCAGTGGCTCACCGAGAACGTCCAGAAATGGTGACGGCCGTGTCTCGATGGCTGTCCCACCCCGGCCGCGGCGAGCCGCCTGGGTGAGCACGAGCCGCCCCTTGGCCCGGGTCATGCCGACGAACAGCAGCCGGCGCTCCTCGGCGTCCCCGCCGCCGTCCCCAGCGCTGGGACCCGCAGCGTTGACAGCTGTCGGCGAGGAGGCACCCGCCCAGCTCAACGGCAACAAACCAGCCTCGCAGCCAATAATGATCACGAGACCGAACTCCAGGCCCTTGGATGCGTGCAACGTCAGCAACGAGATCCGGTCCGCACGTGGATCAAGAGTGTCGACCTCCGCGCCGAGCGCGATCTCTGACCGGAACCGCTCCAGATCATCCCCGCACTCGGTGGCGAGAGAGGTCAGGATGTCGAGCGCGTAGCGGATCTCGATCTCGCCAAGAACCGGCTGGCCAGAGGCTGGCAGGCCGGTGGTGACGGCCGGCGCGGGAGAAGCGTCGATCATCTCCTGTGCGGCGGCACGCACCCTCGCGAGGACGGACCACCGCTCCGAGGAGTCGCCTTGGCACTCGTCGATGAGCTCCAGCAGACGCCCGACGCCCGGCGCGTCGGCAAACCGGTTGTGGGAGCGCCGCTGGAAGGGAAAACCGTGGCGGTCCAGCGCGTCCATCACCGGCCGGGCCTGGCGAGCCGTGCGGTAGAGCACCGCGATGTCGGCGAAGGAGAACCTGTCCTCACCGGTCCCGTCCACACCGAGGTCGAGCGCGTGAAAGGAGGTGCCGCCCAGCGCCTGTTCGATGGTGCTCACGACGGCCGCGGCCTCCTCGGCCTCGTTCGAGGCTCGATGTAACAGCGGCCGCGGGCTTTCTGGGTGGGTGCCGACCGCCGCGAGCGTTCGGCCGGGGACGAGCGTCGCCGGTTCGATCAGGCGGACGGCGGCATCCACGATGGCCGGCGTGGAACGGTAGTTACGGGTGAGCGAAACCACCTGGGCGTCGGGAAAGTCCTCTCGAAAACGCAGGAAGAATCCCACATCGGCGCCGCGGAAGGAGTAAATGGCCTGGTCCGGGTCGCCGATCGCGCACAGGTTCGCGGCAGGCCGGTCAGCCGCCGCGCCAGCTGGTCCCGTACCGGCGGAACGACCTGTCAACATCGTCAGTAGCACGTACTGCAGCTCGTCGACATCCTGGTACTCGTCGACCCAGACATGCCGCCAGCGCGCCTGGTAGGAGGCGGCCAGGTCCGGTCGCGCCCGCATGGCGACCACCGGCAGCCCGACCAGGTCGTCGAGGTCCACCAGGCCACGCGCGCGCAGTGCCTCGTCGTACCGCCGGGCCGGGCCTGCCAGCTCATGGCCGGCCAGCTCATGGCCGCTCGACGGAGTGCCGAGCGCGCACGCCCGGCGGAACCCGGCCAGCTCGCGCCGGACCCGTTCCAGGCTGCGCACGCCCGTGACCGTCCCGGCCAGCGCCTCCCGCAGGATGTGGGCGCAAGTCGCGTCGTCGGCGATACGGACGTCCGCGCCGAGGCCGAACAGCTCGTGGCAGTCCTGGACGATCCGCAGGCCCAGGCCGTGGAAGGTGGTGGCGAGGATGCGGGGCGCCGCCTCGCCGGCGAGCGCGTCGAGCCGCTCCCGCAGCTCGGTCGCGGCCCGCCGGGTGAAGGTCACCGCCAGGCACTGTTCAGCGGGCACGCCCTGTTCCCGGACCCGGTGCGCGATCGAGTGGACCAGGGTCCGGGTCTTGCCGGTGCCGGGTCCAGCAATGATCAATAATGGTCCCCGGATGACCGCGGCCGCCGCGCGTTGTTCGGCGTCGAGACCGGCCAGGATCGACGATGCGGCCGGGCCGGCGCTCGCCCCCGCGCCGGCCGGGGCGGGGGCCGCCGGAGCCACGGCTGTGGGCACGCTCCTGGCCATGCTCTTGGCCGCGCTCTTGGCCACAGTCCTGCCCGCGGTCGGTACGACCGACGGCGCCAGCGCGCTCCGCTCCGCGCGCCGGGTGCCACCTCGCGCGGTACGGGTAGCGCCGGCCGGGCCACCGGCGTCCTTCGTCGCCTCCGGCCTGCCGGCCTCCGCGGTGGGTGTGCTGGGTGCGAGGTCGAACAGCGTGCCCGCCTGGGAGGTCAGTTCCTTCGGGTCGAACAGCCGGATGACCCCGTACTCGCCGTCATAGCCGGCGTCGCGGATCACCTCCTCCCGGCGCAGCCGCCGGATCGCCTCGACCAGCACGGACGAACCGACCTCGGCGATGGCGTCCAGCGGGACCTCACCGAGGATTGCCAGTTCCGGGCCGAGGCGGGTAGTGAGCGTGGTGACCTGCGCGGCTACCGCCTTGCTCTTCGGGCCGACCCCAAGGATCTCCCCGACGACCTCGGGCAACGCGACCAGCGAGCGCACCTCTCCCGCGGTCGCCGGGCGCACGCCATCGCCGCGGTCGGCCAGCGCGTCCACGCGGTGCAGCACACCGACGGTCAGTGGGCGCCCGCACTGCGGGCAGCGGCCGTCGACCTCCCGGGTCTGGCTCGGTTCGAAACGCACTCCGCAGTTGCGGTGACCGTCAAGGTGGTACTTGCCCTCTTCCGGGAAGAACTCGATGGTGCCGGCGAACCCCTCCCCGCCACGCAGCGCCGCGCGGATCGCGAAGTAGTCGACATCGCAGGTGAACGCGGTCGCCTCCCGGCCGAGCATGGGCGGGGAGTGCGCGTCGGAATTGCTGACCAGCCGGAACCGGTCGAGCCCGGACACCCGCCAGAACATCGGCGGGTCCGCCGAGAGACCCGTCTCCAACGCGAAGATGTTGTCCGCGAGGTCGAGATAGCAGTCCTCGATCGCGTCGAAGCCGGACTTCGACCCGAGAACGGCGAACCAGGGGGTCCACACATGCGCCGGCACGAGGTAACAGTCCTCCCCCGCGCCGAGCGTGATCTCCAGGAGGTCACGGGAGTCCAGCCCCAGGATGGGACGCCCGTCCGCGGCCAGATTGCCGATCTTCGCAAGACTCGCGGTGATCCGGCCAGCGGCGTCGGTGTCCGGGGCGTAGAGGAGATGGTGGACCTTGCGGGTCCGCTCCCCCCGCTTGTAGATCGTGGAGATTTCCGTGGACAGCATGAACCGGGCCGCCTGCCGACAGGACGCGGGCAGCGTCCGCAGGACGTCCGCCTCGAGGTCTGGACGCAGCCGGAACAGGCCGGGCTCGGCCGGCACGAGCTTGGTGGCGATCTCCTGCGACCATACGGGATGGGTGAAATCGCCCGTACCGACCACAGCGATCCCCTTGCGTGCCGCCCACCAGGCCAGATGCTCCAGGTCGCAGTCCCGGCTGCATGCCCTGGAGTACTTGGAATGGATATGCAGATCTGCAAGAAACCGTGAGTTCACAGAAATGTATGTTGTCGCATCGCCGCACCCGCACATGCGGCCACCCCGCTCCACCGGCGGCGGGGCACGGATGGGACACCACCCGTCCGGTAGCTCCGGGACCGCCGGGCCAGCCCCAGGCCGCGCAGATGGGCACTTTCATGATCCTAAAATCAAGAAAACGGACCATGCGGCCCGAGCACGGGAGCAGGCCAGCCACGAACCCCGCCGGTGCGACACGGCGAGCCATCCACCCACACCCAACAGTGACCGACAGTAATCTTCATCAGGTGCCTCTGACTCGCGGACGCCTGCGCACGGCACCTTCCGTCCTGCTGCTCGTCTCCCTGGTGACGGGGCTGACAACCATGTTCCCGACCGCGGCGGGAGCCGCCTCGGCACCGAGACCAACCAGCACGAACCTCCTCGGCGGTCCGGAGCTGGCGAGCGATGCCGTCGTGGTCGGTCCGCGTGCCTCGTCGCAGCCTCCCGAAACCACCGCCGCGAGCTGGCTGATCGCCGACGCCGATAGCGGCGCGGTCCTGGCGGCTCGAGACGCCCACGGTCCTCACCTGCCGGCGAGCACGCTCAAAATCCTCACGGCGCTCGCGATACTGCCGCGGTTGTCACCAACCCAGGAAGTGAAGATCAGCGGCGCCGCCGCGTCGGTCGATGGAACCCGGGTGGGTCTCGTCCCAGGCATGACCTATACGGTCGCGGAGCTCGCCACGGAAATGATCATTGCTAGCGGCAACGACGCCGCTGTCGCGCTCGCCGAAGCCGCTGGCGGCGCCGCCACCACGATCGCCCTGATGAACCGCACCGCGGCCGAACTGAACGCGCGCGACACACAGGCCGGAGATCCCAGCGGCCTGGACGCACCCGGACAGCGGACATCAGCATACGATCTTGCATTGCTGGGCCGGGCCGCGCTTGCCAGCCCCATAGTCAGCCGGTTCCTGACGATCCCGCGGGCGACCGTCCGTGGGCGGAGCGGCACATCGTTCCAGATCCAGAACCATAATGAGCTCCTCACCTCATATTCAGGAACCATCGGCGTCAAGAACGGCTACACCGCCGCGGCGGGAGCGACCTACATAGGCGCTGTCCGGCGAGGTGGCCACACCCTCATCCTCACGATGATGCGGGCAGCCCCCGCATATGCCGCGGAGGCCAAGGCGCTGCTCGACTGGGGATTCGCGAACGTCGACACAATCACCCCGATTGGGTATCTTGTCACAGAAAGCGATAAAATTCACAATGTCGAAATGTTTCCAGCCGGGTCAATCGTGGACGGCCCGCGGCCACTGATCACTTCCAGCGCTGACCCGGGCATCCGAAGCCGCAACGCTGTTGGGGACCGGAATTACCCGGGGAACCAGACAGGGCGGCAGGACAGCCACGACCGCGGGATAGGGACGGTGACGTGGATCGCCATCGCAATCACATGCGCGGTGGGGCTGCTCACCCTACGCCGGCGGCTTGCCCGCCATCGCCTTTTCTCGGGCATCGGCACGTTCCCCGTCGACGCACCGCCCGGCATCGCGATCCGGCCGTCCTTGCCCCCCTCCGGCCCGGAAAACATCTCCGGATCCCGTGTCCGGCTGCTGCCTCATCGACGAGGCGGGGACGAAAGCGGAAGCCTGGCAGCCGCTCGGGGCGTCGAGCCCGATGGCGGCCCAGCGCCATCCGCATCTCCGCCGGGAACGTTCCCGGCAGGAGCATCCGTACCAGGAACGGCTACGCCGCCGGGGGCATCCGTGCCGGGGGCAACCGTGCCGGCGGTATCCGCGGTACCCGACGGCGCGACATCGGAGGAGTAAGGCGCGGTGACCGTCCACGCCGCGACCAGCAGCGTCCAGCGCATCATGATATTGATCCAAATCAACAAACCGACAATCACCGCGAACGTCCCGTAGACGGGGTTTCTGGTCGTCATGCCCACCAGCCAGGTCGCGAGGACCTTGAGGCCCTCCACCCCGATCGCGCCACACAGCGCCCCCCGCAACGCGCGGTCACGATCGGTGCTCAACGGCAACCAGAGAAACAGACAGAGGAAGAGCGCCACGTCCAGAGCCAGCGCGACGGCAACAGCGAGCAGCGAGGTCACCACCGCGGCCGTGGTGCTGCCAGCCAGCCCGATCCAGCTCAGGAACGTCCCTGACACCGAGGTGGCAACGCTGGTCACCGCGATCGACACGAACCCGATAAGACCGAGCCCGGCCAGGACGCCGATATCTTTCAACCTGCGTGTCACCACATTTCCGACGTCTACCGGCTGGTGCCACACGATCCTGATCGCGTCCCGCAACGCGTCGATCCATGCCAGCCCGGCCAGCAGGAGACCGAACAGACCGAGCAGACCGACGCCGACCTTCGCGTTGCCGATGCTGGCGATGTCCAGCTTGTCCGCAAGCCCCGGCAGATAGCTGTTGATCTGTTTGGTCATCCCCCGCTGGACGTCCGGATAGGCATCAACCACGAAGCCCGCGATCGAGAAGGCCAGGGCGACCAGCGGAAAGAACGACAGGAACGCGAAGTACGTCGCGGCGGCCGACAGGCGGTCGCCACCGTCAGCGGTATACCGGCCGTAGGCGCGGACAGCGTGGTCGACGCAGGGCCTATGCCGGCGCACGGCTCCCGCCGCGCTGGACGCCTTTCGGGCACCGAAACGGACCGCTCTGATCGGATTGGCCACTGCTGCTCAGTACCCGCTCACGCCGCGGCTGTCACGCCGGGGCCTGCCCGGAGCTGGCCCGCGGCCTCCTCCCTGCCCGGCCTCACCGTGCCCCGCCAGGCCCAATCGCTCCCAACCAGTCCTAATCGGTCCTAGCCATGCCTAACTGGGCTGGTCAGCCTGGTAGGACGCACCGGCGTAGGCGGCCTGCTGGGCCAGTTCCCATCCTTCGGGGAACTGGATCGCGACCCGTCCCAGGGTGCCGCCATCCGTGCTCGGGAAGCAGACCCCGGACATGTAAGCGGACTCGTCGCTGGCCAGATAGAGCGCGGCGTAGGCGTTGTCAAGCAGGTTCGGTGGACGGCGCAGCTTCAGCGGCATCGGGGCGTGGTCCGGGTTCCAGGGCCCCATGACCTCCTCGTAGGACTTGCCGAGCACCTCGGCGTCCGGCGGCAGACCGAAGTTGACGGACATGCCGTGGGTCGGGCAGATGGCGTTGACCCGGATGCCGTAGGCACCCAGATCGAACGCGGCACCCCGGACGAGCGCGTTCACCCCGCCCTTGCTCGCGGTGTAGATCGTGAACTTCGGATAGGCGGCCAGCGATGACGCCGATGACGTGACCACGATCGTCCCGCCGCCGCCCTGCGCCTTCATCGCCCTCGCGGCATGCTTGATGGCGAAGAAGACGCCCTTGAGGTTCGTGTCATGGACATGCGTCCAGCTCTCCTCGGTGGTGTCCTCCAGCGCGACCGTTCCCTGGCCAGGCACCGTGACCCCGGCGTTCGCGAACATGACGTCCAGCCGGCCGAACTGCTCCACCGCGGCGGCCACCGCCGCGGCCACCTCGGTTTCCACCGTGACGTCGGTCCTGATGGCCAGCGCCTGGCCGCCCCGCTCGCCGATCAGGCCCGCGACGTCCTTCGCCCGCCGTTCGATGATGTCGGTGACGACAACCGTGGCACCTTCACGGGAGAACAACAGCGCGCTCTCCCGGCCCAGACCCGACCCGGCGCCGGTGATGACGACAACTTTGTCTTCCAGTCGCACCTGAACTCCTCGGAAAAACGAAAGAGGTTATTCGGATAATGAGATCGCGCGTTCGGGACAGGCCGCCGCCCCATCCCGCGCCTGCCGCTCAAGGCCCACGGACACCACCGCGTTCGCGATAGTGCAGTAGCCGGAATCGTCCAGCTGGTAGACATCCGGCCCGTCGGCGTTGCAGCGGCCGTGCCCGACACACAGCGAAGGATCAACCTGGACCCGCATGCGGTCCTCCTCAGTGCAGGTGAGGCTTGCGGAGACGGGACAGCGGTGCCCGGCCGGACGCGCCGCCATCCGCCGGGAGCCCGGATCGCGCGCCATCGGCCTGCCACCGGCGCCGTGCCGGGCAGGGACACGCGGTGCTCCTGGGGCCGCGGACAGCGATCAGATCCGGCAGCGGCGCCGCCGGACCGGCGATCGCACACCGCTCCCGGGCAGCTGCCATACCCTGTGCCTCTTCTCATCCGGATGGCATGTCCCGCCATCGAACTGTCGCACACCTCACAGTGGACAAATGATCATCAACTGTCAAGATATCGACGCTATCCAGAGATGCCGGAAACAACGCGATCCACGACACCCAAAATGATCATCAAAGCGATCGGTTCGAGACGTTCTCCCTGCCGCCGGAGACCGCGCCGCCGGCTTGTCGATCGACCTGACGGACGGCCAGCCCGGCACGCGGGCACTGGTCGGTCATCATGGTTGAGTGACCCCGGACCCCCGCTCCCGACGCAGCTCGGCGACTGTCCGCTCGCTGGTCCTGGGCGCGGCTCGGGAGCTGTTCGATACGTACGGCTACGAACAGGTGAGCACCCGGGAGATCGCCGCCCGCGCTGGCGTGACCCAGGCGCTGGTGTTCCGGCACTTTGACACGAAGGCCAACCTGTTCGTCGAGGCCGTCTACCGGCCCTTCTATGACTTTGTCGCCGAGTATGTACGGCAATGGATCGAGCGCGGGCATGGCACAAGGAGCGCCGAACAGACCACACTGGACTTCGTCGGCGGACTTTACGGGTTACTTGTCAACAACCACAAACTGCTGCTGGCGCTCCCCGGGGGGCCGAACGGAGGCTCACCCGAACTGCGCAACCGCGCCAGCGCGTTTCTCCAAGAGGTCTTCGACGAGCTGGAACGGGAGATCGAGACCGAGGTGACCATGCTCGGCGCCCCTGTGGTCGACGTGGCGTTGGCCGTCCGGTTCACCGTAGCGCTCGTCTATGGCACCGCTGTGTTGGATGACGTGCTGTTTCCCGCCGGCCAGCGGCACCCGGGCAGCCAGCGCCTCGTCGAGGAGCTGGCCGGATTCGTGATCCGCGGTGCCGGCCGCGTGGGCCCACCGCATGGCCATGCCGGTTACAGCGGCCTGGCCACCGGCTCCTCGGCACCGGCGCCGGCAGCGGCACCAGCGCCGAGCGCCGCCACCACGTCGTCGGACAACGTGGGCCAGGCATCCACCGCCCAGGAGCCGAACTCACGGTCGGTCAAACAGGCACAGGCGGCATTCAACGCCGGATCAACCCAGAGAAAAGTTCCGCTCCGACCGAAATGACCGAAGGTCCCGGACGAATTTGCACCCCCCGTCCAGTGGGGCTGTTTTCCGCCGCGGATCTCGAAACCGAGCCCCCAGTCGTTCGGGTCGCGCACGCCGAAGCCGGGCAGTACCCCGGCGAGCCCCGGAAACGCCACCGAGGTCGCGGCCGCGAATGTCGGCGGCGCGAGCAGGCGCGGAGCCAGCAGCTCACCGGCAAAAACAACGAGATCGGACAGGGTGGACGACACCCCGTAGGCCGGCGAGCCCCGCAGCTCGGACGCTGTCATGCCCAACGGCCCGAACACGGCTTCGGCGAGGTACTCACCGAACGCGATTCCGGACGCCCTTTCCAGCGTTTCACCGAGAACCTCGATGCCCGTGTTCGAATACACCCGTCGCGTCCCAGGGCGGGTCACCGTCCGGGTGCCGGAGAAGCCCAGGCCCGAGGCATGGGCGAGGAGATGGGCGACGGTCGAGCCCGGGGGGCCGGCCGGATCGCCCAGGCCGAGGGCTCCCTCCTCCACTCCGATCAGGACGGCATAGGCGGCGAGCAGCTTCGATACCGATGCCAGCCGGAAGGATCTGTCCATGGCGCCGACCGATCCGCGTACCGTGACGCGGCCGGAGGCATCGCGTACCAGGACGGCAACGGCCGCGTTCTCGACCGGCCAGGAATCCACCTGCACGAGGGCATCCACGTGCCGAACTGTACGAACCCGGGCCGCCTGGTGCGCGCCCGGCTCGCTGAGACACTGGGCGGATGTGGCAACACCGACACCTCCCGATGCCATGACCACGCACTCACGCGGCGTCCCCGCGGCGGCCGATCCAGGTGTTCCGGTCGGGCGCTCCGCCATGGTGGACCTGCTCATCCTCGGCGCCGGACCAGCGGGCTGCGCCGCGGCGCTGCGCGCGCTGCAACTCCGTCCGGATGCCCGCGTGGTGCTGTTGGATGCCGCGGCCTTCCCCCGGGACAAGGCCTGCGGTGACGGCATCGCCCCGCACGGCCTGGACGTCCTGCGTGCCCTCGGCGTGCCCGATGCCGTTGCGGGGTACCCGTCAGTGGATCGCATGCGGTTGCGGACACCTGGGGGCGCGGAAGTAGCCACCCCGTCCCAACGAGCGAACTACGTGGTTCCCCGCAAGATCTTTGACGCACGGCTCGTCGCCGCCGCCCGTGCTCGGGGTGCGGTGCTCCTGCGCCAGCGCGCGCGGTCCGTCGTGACCGGTGGCACCACGGACGAGCCAGTGGTGATCGTCAACGGTGACCTGAGAGCACGGGTGGTGATCGGTGCGGACGGCGCCAATTCGATCACCCGGCGGTCACTCGGCATCGGGCCAAACCCACCGGAGGCACTTGCCATCGCGGTCCGGGGGTACGCGGACGCGCCGCATACCCCCGGACCGCCAGAACAGCTCATCGAGATGACCGACGAGGGCTGGCCGGCATATGCCTGGTCGTTCCCGATCGGCGACGGCCGCGCCAACATCGGCTATGGGATGTTGCGATCGAAACTCGCCGCACTGCCCGGCGACACGGACGGCCGCAGCGTTCTGCACGGCACCCTCGCCCGGATGCTGCCCGAGCAGCCAGCGCATCCGGGAACGCTGCGCGCCCACCATCTGCCCATGTCGACCTGGCGGCCCCGCCAGCCCGATGGCCCGGTGCTGCTCGCCGGTGACGCCGCATCATTGATCAATCCGCTGACCGGGGAGGGAATCTACTACGCGCTGCTGTCCGGCTCCCTGGCTGGTGCGGCCGCCACGACCGCCACCCCAGCCCAGGCCGGCGCGGTCTACCGCCGGGCGCTCGACCGGGAGCTTGGCCGGCATCTACGCCACACCGCCCTGCTGGCCGGGCTCGCCGGCCGCCGTCGAACCCTCATGGACTCAGCCGTGCGAGCCGCCGGCCACCGCACCGAACTGTACGACAACCTGATCGAGATCGGCCTTGGACGGGGGACGATCCCGACCGCCTCCGTCGCACGTCTCGCCCTACGCAGGATCATCCCAACGCGGCCGTGACGCACCGCGGAAAATCCATCCAGCAGCGCGATCGCTGCCCCTTTCGCGCCGCTGGCGGCCAAAAATATCAAAACCGAAATATCAGAACCGGATACTACAGACTGGCCACATCCGCCTGCTTGACCCGCACAGCCTCGGCCGCGGTGACGAGCGCGGCTTTCTCCGCTGCCGAGAGGTCAATTTCCACGACCTTCTTCACACCCCCGCGGCCTATCTGGGCGGGCACGCCGAGATAAACACCGGAAATACCGAACTCACCGTTCACCCAGGCACACACCGGCATGACCACGCCGGAGTCCTCCGCCACAGCCTTCACCATCCGAGCGGCGGCGGCGGACGGCGCGTAGTAGGCCGACCCGGTTTTGAGGAGGGCGACCACCTCGGCACCACCGTTACGGGTCCGCGTGACCAGATCATCGATCTTGTCGGCGGGCAGCAATTCCGCGAGCGGCCTGCCGTCCACCGTGCACTGGGACGGAACCGGCACCATGGTGTCGCCGTGCGAGCCCAGGGTGAGGGTCTGTACCGACCTCACCGGCACCCCCAGCTCCACCGCGACGAAGTTGCTGAAACGAGCGGTGTCGAGCATTCCGGCCTGACCGATGACCCGGTTACGGGGAAACCCAAGGACATTCGCGGCGAGCGCGGTCATCTCGTCCAGCGGGTTGGAAACCACCACGACGACCGCGTCGGGTGAAGATTTCGCGATGTTCTCCGAAACCTGCCGGACAATCTTCGCGTTGACCTCGATGAGGTCCATCCGGCTCATGCCGGGCTTGCGGGGCAGGCCGGCGGTGACGACCACGACGGCCGAACCCTCAGTATCGCCATAGTCGTTTGTTCCGATCACCGTGGTCTCGAAATTCTCGACTGGGCGCGACTGATTCAGATCGAGAGCGATGCCCTGGGGCTTGCCCTCGATAATGTCGGTCAGGACAACCGTGTCGAAAATGTCGTACTCGGCGAGGCGCTGCGCGGTCGTGGAACCATAGAAACCGGCTCCGACCACAGTCACTTTCCCAGCCATCGGCTGTCAGCTCCCCAGCTTCTCGATGATAGCGTCGGCGCGCTCCGCCGTCCCCACCGCGGTGGAGCCGTACGGGTCGGCTTCAGGTCGTAAGCGACACTACGCCCTTCCGCAATGACCAGCCCGCCCGCAATGGCCGGCGCGACGGCCTGATCCAGCTTCCCCGCCGCTCAGCTGCTCAGCTCCCGGGTGGCACCGTGAGCGTCACAACAATGATCATCAATCCGAACGCGCCGAGTGTGGTGACATCGAACGCCCTGCTCCGCGCCGCAAGTAGCCCCACCCGCCGAGTCGGCAGCACCGTCCGCAGAAACGCACCGGCAAGCAGCACCGCCCCGAGGCCGACCAGGCCCTGCCGCCAGTGACCAGCCACGACGAACAGCAGGGCGAGACCGACAGCGCCGAACATGCCGGCGAAGACCGGCTCCCGCCGCAGCCATGACCGCCATCGCGACACGGACTGGCGGTGCCGCAGACTCATGACAGCGTGGCCAGCACACGCCCGATCAGCCGTCCGATGCTCGCTCGCCTCCCACCCGTACGCGGGAGCCGGCCCGCTCACCCCCGACCATAGACGCAGGTGGGAAGCGGCGCGAAAAATCGTGATCACACACTGATCGATTTCCCAGCTCACGGCGAGAAGTCACTGTCCGGCTACCGGCCCGCGTGCGACGCATCGAGAAGAATGTGCCTGGCGGGCGCGGAAGTGGCCTACGCACAGCGTAGAAACCCCACCAGGCATCCTCAACCTCACGATCGCCGCACCGGATTCACAATCGTACGGACCCCCCGGGCGCGGACACCGTGTGCAACTAGGGCAGACTTCCGCCGCAAGTCCCCGGAGTGGGAGGGAGCGGGCCGTGGCAGACGAAACGCCACACAGCAAGAAACTGCAGGAGCTGATGTTCCGGGCTTGGGAGACCTTCGGAGATGCCCGACATCTCGACAGCGACGACCGGGTGTTCGTCCAGGCTCTCGCACGGCAGACGGCAGACAGGATCTCGGTCCTGTATGGCGCCAGCTGGCGGGATGCACTGGACTGGGTTGCGCAGCGTTACGTACCCAACGACGACGCACCCGGTGGTTCCATCCTGGCGTCATCGAACGGCAGCATGTCATCGAATGGCACCACGTCGTCGAACGGCAGCATGTCATCGAATGGCACCACGTCGTCGAACGGCACCACGTCGAACGGCACCACGGCGAGCGCGCGACGAAGCGTGGCAGCGGCGGAGTCCACCTCCATCTTGTGAAACGTTGGTGTCGTCCGGCCAGTCACAGCTGACCCGGACGGCGCCAACGAACAGGCACACAGCAGCTCCATCACCACGGTGTGGCCGGGCTTCACGGGCTTCGGACGCCGACATTAGAGCGACCGGCAACAGGGGGACGCGGCGTCGCGGAGCTGGGGCACACGCCCCAGCCCGCTCCTTGATCCGCACCTCTGCTGCCGGGCGCTCCAGATGAACAACGATCATCCGAATAACGCCTGAATAACGCCTGAATAACGCCCGGATGACGTCAGTGCGCGAAGTGGCGGACGCCGGTGAAGTAGAGCGTTATCCCCGCTTCCCGCGCGGCGGCTATTACCTGCTCGTCACGCACGGATCCACCCGGTTCGACAACCGCACGGACACCGGCGTTGATGAGCACCTGCAAACCGTCCGGGAAGGGGAAATAGGCGTCACTCGCGGCCACGGCTCCCTTCACCCTGTCACCGCCACGGCTCACCGCGAGCATCGCGGCATCCACCCGGTTCACCTGCCCCATACCCACGCCGATCGTTGCGCCGCCCAGGGCGATCAGAATCGCGTTCGACTTGACGGAACGGGCTGCCTTCCAGGCAAAAACAAGATCATTTAGCGTTGCCTCATCGGCAGGCGCGCCAGCCTCCAGTGTCCACCCCGACGACCCGTCGCCAGTCGTGTCCAGCACGTCACGGGACTGCAGCAACAGCCCACCGGAGATCTGCCGCATTTCGACCCCGTGCGGATCCATCGGCAGCGGGCACTCCAGCAGCCGGATCGAGGGCTTGCGGGAAAGGATCTCCTCGGCGCCTTCAGCGTAGCCGGGCGCCACAACGACTTCGGTGAATATCTCCGCGATCTGTTCGGCCAGGGCGACGCTGACGGGCCGGTTCGTCGCGATAACCCCGCCGAAAGCGGACACCGGATCGCATGCGTGCGCCTTGCGATGAGCATCGGCAACGTCGCTGCCGATGGCCAGGCCGCATGGGTTCGCGTGCTTGACGATGGCCACGCATGGCTCGTGGAAATCACCCACGGCGCGCCGGGCCGCCTCCGCGTCGGTGTAGTTGTTGAACGACATCGGCTTGCCGTGCAGTTGCCGGGCACCCGCGAGCCCAGGCCCGCCGTCATCCGCCACATACAGCGCGGCCCGCTGGTGGGGGTTCTCGCCGTAGCGCAGGACCTCCGCCCGCCGCCAGACCGCCGCTACCGTGTCCGGCCAGCCCGACTCGCGGGCGATCTCATCGGGCGCCAGAACACCGGCGAACCACGACGCGACCGCGACGTCGTACGCGGCGGTGTGCGCGAAGGCGCGGGCGGCAAGCCGGCGCCGCGCCGCGAGCTCGAAACCACCAGCCCGGATCGCGGCGATCAGCTCCGGATAGTCCGTCGGGGAGACGACCACGGCCACGGAGTGATGGTTCTTCGCCGCGGCGCGAATCATCGCCGGCCCGCCGATATCGATCTGTTCGATCGCCTCGTCCTCGGATGCGCCGCCCGCGACCGTTTCCCGGAACGGATAGAGGTTCGACACAACGAGGTCGAACGGCTCAATGTCGAGTTCCGCGAGCGCCTTGGCGTGCTCGACGTCGCGCAGATCAGCGAGGAGGCCGGCATGCACGCGTGGATGCAGTGTCTTGACCCGTCCGCCGAGGACCTCGGGGAAACCGGTGAGGGTGCTTACGGGCGTCACAGCCAGGCCATGGCGAGCGAGCACCTGTGCGGTGGATCCGGTGGAGACGACCTCCACCCCGGCATCGGTGAACGCGTCCGCGAGGTCCGGCAGGCCGGCCTTGTCGTAGACGCTGACCAGAACACGGTGGATGGGACGCCGGCCGGTGGTGACCAGCGCCCCGCCGGCTGATGGTGCCTGCTCGGTGTGCGGGAAGGCCCCTGCCCCAGCCGTCGAGTCACCGGCGGTGGAGGCCTGCTGATCCTGTGTGGACGTCATGTCCCCTCCTCCGACCGGATGATCCGGCCGATTGTCTCCACGTACAGGACACGTTCCACCGCCTGGATGCGGGTACGCAGAGTTTCCTCAGTGTCGGACTCCCCCACCGCTACGACCGCCTGCGCAAGGATCTGCCCGGTGTCGACGCCCTCATCCACCCAGTGGACCGTCACTCCGCTGACCTTGACGCCGTACGCAAGCGCGTCGGCGACGGCGTGCGCTCCCGGGAACGCGGGCAGCAGAGACGGATGCGTGTTGATCGTCCGAAAGCGGGCGATCACCTGTTTGTCCAGAATTTTCATGTAACCAGCGAGCACCAACAGATCCGGAGCGTATAGGGAGATCCTCGCCGCGGTGGCCGCGTTGAAAGCGGCTCTGTCCAGCGCGTCTTCCAGGCGGACGACGAACGACGGGACGCCGGCCGCCACCGCCCGGTCCTGTGCTCCAGTGCCGTAGCGGTCCGCGCCCACGGCAACAACTTCCGCGCCGAAATCTGGATCTCTGCACGCGTCCAGTACAGCCTGCAAGGTGGTACCCACCCCGGAGGCGAGAACAACCAGTCGTGCGGGCACGGAACTCTCCGGTACGACAGGTCGGCGGTGGACGTATGACCGTTCCGACTGTACTGAGGTCTACCGGCCCGCGCGCATCAACCGCCCGCCCGGTCACAGGACGGCCTCGGTCGCCCCCCTCATCGTCGGTATCTCCGGATCCGGACACGGATCCTCCCGCTCAACGCGGTAGCCCGCGGAACCGGGCTCGCGAGCCGGCCCGCCCACAGCATCGTCACAACCAGTATCGAAACGGCCGAAATCCTCCCCGTCAAGAAGGTCGCCGGGCCGGCAGAGATACAGCTCGGCGAGCCGCACGAGCGTCTGGGTCGACGGCGCCCGCCCACCTCGACCGGGCCAGACCTCCCAGTAGGAGAAGGATTTTCCCGTCTTCGAGAGACCTTCCCCGGACCACCGTGCGTTCCATCGGCGGGCTGCCTCCTCCTGCGTCCAGCCGTGCGCGAGCCGGAAGGCGACCCGCGCGTTCAGGCGATAGCGATGCTGCCACTCCAGGGCGATGCGCCGATAGGACCAGCCGAGTGCCCGCAGGCGCCCCGACTCAGCCCGCAGCCCGGCGACGCTGACAGCCATGGCGACCTCCCCATAGACGAACAGATGTTCGTACATTAGCGAGCAGGTCGGACATTTCCTGACGCTATGAGCCCTGGCCGGCTCGCGCCGCGAAAACTCCCCCGCTGGCGGGGTGCCGCACCGGTGGGGGGACGGATGAGCACGCATACCCGCGGGCGCCGTGACCCGTTATGATGCCCGTTGCCGCAGCTGGGAGGGCCTGCCATGGTAGTGCCGAAGGAACCACGGCCGGGCGCCGCCCCCAGCGACGGCTCGCGGCCTACCGAGTATCGGCATACGCATGTTGATCATCCGGGCGGATCCCGGAACAACTTTGGCGGTCTGGCCCTGGCACTGGGCCTGCTCGGTGTCGCGACCTGTTGGATCGGCATCGGCGGCCTGGCCGGAATCGCCGCTGTGGTCGTTGGCATGTTCGGTCGTTCCCGCGCGCGGCGGATGGGCGGTGCGGGCGGCGGTGTCGCAACAGCTGGACTGGCGCTGGGCGTGCTCTCCACTCTCATCGCGCTGCTTCTTGTCGGCGGCACCTGGACCTTCTACGAGCGGCATGGCGATGACCTGCGCCGGTATCAGGACTGTCGGAGGGACACGAGCCAGGACCCCGCGGTCTGCCAACAACGCTTCGACGAAGTGCTCAAAAACCCACCCGCCTCAAGCCGGTGAGGTGCGTGCGCACGCTGCACGCCCATGAACAGCGGCACGCCCTGAACAGCCGCCGCATGGGCGGCCAGCCCCACTCAACCACCGGAACCGACCACCGGCAGCCCGCCCGGAAGGCTACCGCGAGCGGCCTGTCTACTGGTCCCGCTGACCGTAGGGCGGCTGGCCGTAGGGTGGCTGCTGGCCGTAGGGTGGCTGCTGGCCGTAAGGCGGCTGGCCGTAGGAGGGTGGCTGGCCGTAAGGCGGCTGGCCATGCGGACCAGGTTGTCCGTAGCCGCTCTGCGGAGGCTGCCCGTAGCTGCCTGGTTCGCCATACCCGCCCGGCAAGGGGCGGCCCGACGAGTCGTAGCGGGTACCTGGCGTGGCCGGGAACCGCGCACGGCCACGGCCGCCCTGCCCGGGCAGCGTGTACCCGCTCGCCAACACGCTGAGAACCGCGAAGGCCGTGATCGCGGCGGACGCGATGAGCCCCAGCCAAAGCCCGGCGGCACGATGGAGGTTCCCAAACCCCAACAGCACTTTAAGAAAGATCATAATTGTGCCAAGCGCCGCTGTCCCGGCAATGACCAGAATCCAGTCCGCGCCCACGGCCGGCAGCTGGACACGGGCGAAGGCACGCAGCGCCACCAGCCCGGTCGCGAGCAGCCCGAGCTCTACGCCGCTATAGGCGAAAAAGCCCACTCCCCACGCGTTCTCCGCGAGCCGGCCGAACGAGAACCAGTTGAATAACGAGACGATGAACAAGACGGCACCGGCGACGAGAACGCCGAGATCATTATTGGATACGTCACGACCGGCGAGACGTGGCACGGAATGACCTCACTTCATACGATCAACGGTGGCCTGACGGAGCCACCCCTACCACGGTAGCCGCTGTGCCCCGAGACGTCATGATCCCATCCGTGGTTCAGGTCCGATACTGAAAATTTCCCCCGAGGGACCTGACGCGACGTGGAACGCCGTAACCGGGTGTGAACCGCCACCGAAACAGCGGGAGCACACCCGGTTACGGGATGCTTCAGGATTTCAGAACGAACGCATGACGTCAGCCATGAGACGGGCGGTCTCCGAAGGAGTCTTGCCCACCCGTACACCCGCCTTCTCAAGAGCTTCTTTCTTGGCCTGCGCCGTGCCTGACGATCCGGAGACGATCGCCCCCGCATGGCCCATCGTCTTGCCCTCCGGCGCGGTGAAGCCCGCGACGTAGCCGATGACCGGCTTGGTGATGTGCGCCTCGATGTACGCGGCGGCACGCTCCTCGGCGTCACCGCCGATCTCACCGATCATCACAATCGCGTCGGTGCCGTCATCGGCCTGGAACGCGTTGAGAGCGTCGATGTGAGTCGTGCCGATGACGGGGTCACCACCGATACCGACCGCGGTGGAGAAGCCGAAGTCCCGCAGCTCGTACATCATCTGATAGGTCAACGTACCGCTCTTGCTGACCAGACCGATACGGCCGGGCGGGGTGATGTCCGCCGGAATGATGCCGGCATTCGACCTGCCGGGGCTGATGATGCCCGGGCAGTTCGGGCCAATGATCCGCGTCGTGTTGCCCTTGGCCTGCGCATACGCCCAGAAGTCAGTGGTGTCATGCACCGGGACGCCTTCGGTGATGACCACGACAAGCGGCATGCCCGCGTCGATGGCCTCGATCACGGCGGCCTTCGTCCCCGCTGGCGGGACGTAGACCACGGAGACGTTCGCGCCGGTCTTCTCGATCGTCTCGGCCACGGTCGCGAAGACCGGGACACCCTCGACTTCGCTGCCCGCCTTCTTGGGGTTGGTACCGCCGACGATCGATGACCCCGCGCGCAGCATCCGGGCGGTGTGCTTGCGCCCCTCGGAACCGGTGATGCCCTGAACCAGGATCTTGGACGTCTCGTCCAGCCAGATTGCCATTGTCGGAAGCCTCTTCCCGTCCGCTCAGGCCGCGGCCGCGGCGAGCTGGGCGGCGAGCTTCGCCGCACCGTCCATGGTGTCCACCGACCTGACCGCATCGAGGTTCGCCTCGGTGAGGATGCGCCGGCCCTCGTCCGCGTTGTTGCCGTCCAGCCTCACGACCAGCGGCGTGGCGACGTCACCGACGATCTTGAGGGCCTGCACGATACCGTTCGCGACCGCGTCGCAGGCGGTGATACCACCAAAGATGTTCACAAAAACACTCTTGACCGCAGGGTCGGAAAGAATGATCGACAGGCCGTCCGCCATCACCTGCGCGGACGCGCCACCACCGATGTCGAGGAAGTTCGCCGGCCGCTGACCGCCGAACTCCTCACCGGCGTAGGTGACGACGTCCAGCGTGGACATGACCAGGCCGGCACCGTTACCGATGATCCCGACCTGTCCGGACAGCTTGACGTAGTTGAGGTCCTTCTCCTTGGCCCGCCGCTCAAGGGGGTCCACCGCCGCGACATCGACGAAGCCCGCGTGGTCCGGGTGGCGGAAGGAGGCGTTCTCATCCAGGCTGACCTTGCCGTCCAGGGCCACCACACGGCCATCGGCGGTCAGGATCAGCGGATTGACCTCCACCAACGTGGCGTCGGACTTGACGAAGACATCCCATAGCTTCACCAGGAGCTCGGTGGCGCCGTCGAGAGCGGCCTCGGGCAGCTTCGCGGCAACCGCGATCTGGCGGGCAACGGTCGCGTCGACCCCGGTCAGCGGATCTATCGGGATGCGGGCGAGGGCTTCGGGCTTGGTCGCCGCGACCTCCTCGATCTCCATCCCACCTTCGCGGGAGCACATGGCAAGAAATGTCCGGTTTGCCCGATCGAGCAAGAAGGAGGCGTAGTACTCCTCGGCGATGTCGCTCGCCTGTTCCACCAGTACCGAGTGGACGGTATGGCCCTTGATGTCCATCCCCAGGATGGCGGTGGCTTTGGTGGTGGCGTCAGCCGGACCGTCGGCGACCTTCACTCCGCCGGCCTTGCCCCGGCCGCCGGTCTTGACCTGCGCTTTGACGACAACGCGACCGCCGAGATCGGTGGCGATGGCGTGCGCCTCGCCGGGGGTCGTGGCGACCTTGCCGGAAGGCACGGGAACGCCGTGATCGGCGAACAGCTTCTTCGCCTGATATTCGAAAAGATCCACAGTCCGTCCAGTCGGATACGAGATCGGTGGTCAGGATCGAACGTTTGAAAGTTCACGAAGATGAGAAGCATCCCGAGCCTACTGAGTTGCCCGTCGCGGTAGCCGCGCTGGCTGTCGCGACAGACGGTCACGCATGTCCGGGACAGCACCATCATCACCCGTACCCGCCACCGGGCGCCCTACTTTGTGGCAGCCGACACCGCGATCACACCGAGCAGGCGACCCTCATCACGAAGATCCTAAGAGCGCCCGGCAAGAGGGTCAACGAGGCTGGGGTGATCCCGACAACCGCGGGACCGCCGCCCGAGCCAGCACCACGCGCGGCTCCGGCGATGCGGAGACGCATCCCCACTACCAGGGCGAACGGGCCACTGGGAGCGCCTGATCGGGTCAGGTCGGAAATCACAGGCCCGAGCGGGAGGCCACCCTGCCCCACTACCTCAGCCAGAACCGGCGCCCACCTGACCGACCAGGCCCGCCTGGTACGTACAAGGAAGATCTAAAACAAACCAACAACTCGGTCAAGAACCGATCCGCACGTGATCCAACATGGTCCAACCAGGTCAGAGCGCGTGCACCGTAGCCACCCGCGAACGGATCCAGTCGACGATCTCGCTGGTCGTCGCTCCCGGAGTGAATATCTCGGCCACTCCGAGCGCCTTCAGCTCGGGGATGTCGGCGGCTGGAATAATACCGCCGCCGGTCACCACGATGTCGTCGGCGCCACGCTCCCGCAGCAGCTCCATCAGGCGCGCGAACAGGGTCATGTGCGCGCCTGAGAGCACCGAGAGACCGATGCAGTCGGCATCCTCCTGGATGGCGGTCTCGACGATCTGCTCGGGTGTCTGGTGCAAGCCGGTGTAGACGACCTCCATGCCCGCGTCCCGCAACGCACGCGCGATCACCTTGGCACCGCGATCATGACCGTCGAGACCCGGCTTGGCAACCACAACCCGGATCCGCTCACCGTTTCCGCTCACGCCGCCTCCTTGCGATCCGTGACATCGACTTCCGTAACAGGGTGCTGGGAAACAGCATCTCTCGGTGGGCCGCCCAGCCCCCGGCCACACGGTCACAGCTCCTCACCCGCGGTTGCGGGCTCGCGGAATCCAGTAGGCCAGCAGCCACGCGATCATCGTCCTCGCACACGACCGGAGGCCCCGAGCAGGCTAGCGTCGCGCGTCCGGAGAAGCACGCCGTTGCCGACCGGGCTGACCGGGCTGACGGGGCCGACCAGCGCAGAAACAGTCGACAGCCATCAGGTCCGTTTGTACTCTCGGTCACAGTAGGCGTGACAATGATCCGCAGAACCTCCAGCAACACGAAGAGTCACCACGAGAGTAGCCGACAGCTCGGTTCGCGATCAAACGGCCCTGGATCATCGCGCTGCTCCGGTTGGCCGGTTCTTCCGGCGGCTATCCACGCACGGACGGGAGAAGGGGTAATCGACAAACGTCAACTGGGCCGGACCGACACGGTGGTGGGCAGGATCGCCAGATCCTTCGGTGCGACCACGGCTCACCACAGCGCAAAAGTGACACGCGGGCTGCTCGACGTGCCCGCGACGGTCCGCGGGATGGTCCTGGAAGCCACCTGGGTGGCGACCCATGTCGCCTTCTATCCGGTCGGGGTCGTCTCGGAGAAACTGCGTGAACCCGTCCGGCGCTACACGCTCGAGGGGCTGTCACCGCTGCGGCGCGGCCTGCTCATCGGCGACATAGAAGCCGCGGGCACGCCGATCCTGCTGGTGCACGGCCTGATTGACAACAGGTCCATTTTCACCCGGTTGCACCGGTCACTGCGTCGGCGCGGTTTTGAACACGTCGCCACCGTGAACCTGCCCCTGTTCACCTCGGACATACCCACAGCGGCCAGCCGGCTTGCCAAGATGGTTGAAACCACATGCGAGCAGACCGGACACGGGCGCATACACATCGTCGCCCACTCGCTCGGTGGCCTGGTCGCACGCTACTACGTCCAGAAACTGGGCGGCGACGAACACGTCCACACGCTGGTGACCCTGGGAACTCCGCACGAAGGTACCCGCCTCGCCCGGATGCTCCCGCCAATGGTGCCCTACACCCTGCTGCGCCAGTTACGCCCAGATTCGGACGTAATCCGGGAACTGGCCGAGCCCGCACCAGCCTGCCGGACGCGCTTCCTGGCGTTTTCCGGTGACCTGGACACGGTGATCCGCCCGACCGAATCAGCGCTTCTTCACCACCCGGACCTCAGCGTCCGCAATGTTCGGCTGCCTGGTGTCGGCCATCATTCACTGCCGTTCAATCTTGACGTTGTCCACCAGATTGCGAACGTGCTGGCCCACCTCGATGGTGACGCGGAACGTCCCGACACCGGCAGGGAACGACCGGAGGGACAGCGGCCGAAGGCGGCAGCACGCTCCGAAGCCCGCTAGGAGCCTGTTCCAGCCCCTGTTCCCGATCCTGGCGGTCGCTCTGGCACCGGGAGCCGTCCAACATGATCCAATCATGTTGGACGCAATGGCTGCAAAAAGCGACGTATGTTACGCTCACTGTCACTACGTCCCCTTGGCGTGGGGTGGCGACAAAGTCATGATTTGGCCGGTGTAGCGTCTTCATCGGTTTACGGGATCCCCCCTCCTGCCGCACGGTGCCGTGGCTGGAGCCTTGTCGACCAACAGGAGCGTGAGTCCGGGTTGTCGCAGCCCCCTGCCCATAGCTCCGCGCGACACCGTGAGCACGGTGCGCCCGCGAGACGTGGGATATCGTTCGGTCGCGGCCGGCGAACGGCGCCCCTGGCCCAACTGCGTCGCACCGGAGTTGCCTCGGCTGTTGTGTCGACGCTTGGCATCGCCATGGTCAACACAACCGGCATCGCGCACTCCGAACCGCCATCCCTCACCCGGCTTGGGACCGTCAGGGCGCCTTCGGCCGCCGGCCAGGCCGAGAGCGCGACCGATGGCCTGAGTGACCCGGCCCTGGTCGCACAGCTCGACAACGACGGCGCGGCTATGCGGCTCCGGGTCCAGGCTGACCGGGTTGACCGCGATGAGGCGCTGGCCCAGCTGTCCATCCTCCTCGTGCAACGACGGAATGCGGCCGAGCGGACCGCACGCGATCAGGATGACGCGCTGCGCTGGGTGCGGCCTGTCGAGGCCCGTCTCACCCAGCGGTTTGGCGGTGCCAACGGCCACCCCGGCATTGACCTTGGAGCCGCGCTGGGCACCCGGATCGTCGCCGCCCACGGCGGCACAATCATCTATGCGGGATGGGAGTCCGGCTACGGCAACTTCGTACAGATCATGCACGAAAACAAAATTGTCACCTGCTACGGCCACCTGTCACGCATCGATGTCCGGGTCGGCCAGGTGGTCGCCACCGGCCAGCAGATCGGCCTGGAAGGCTCAACCGGTTATTCGACCGGCCCGCACCTGCACTTCGAGGTCCGGCTCAACGGCCAGGACGGCATGAAGATCGACCCGCTGGCCTGGCTCGCCGAACACGGCGTGACCTACTAGCGCACCGGAATGACGATCTCAAACCCCCTCTAAAAGCTGCCTGCGTTACGCGACACCAGCGTGACAGCTGGTCAGAGCTTTTCAACGGGTGCGAAACGCAGGAGCAACCGTTTGGTTCCCGTGCCATCCCCAAAATCAATACTGGCTTCCAGATTGTCACCGGATCCCGCCATGGCGACAACCTGGCCCAGCCCAAACGTGTCGTGGTTGACCCGGTCACCCGTGGTCAGATCGGGAATGGGACGTGGGACCGGCGAAGGCCGGCGGCCGGGTAGTCCGCCGGCCTTCGCCGACGACGGCCCAGCGGACGCCGAGCCCCACCCCGACACCCGCGGCGCGGACACGGGCGACGGCGGTCGTGTGCTCTCCTGCCAGGTAATCAGCTCCGTCGGCACCTCGTCGAGGAAACGCGACGGTGGGTTATACGCCGGCTGCCCCCAGGCACTGCGGACATGCGCCCGGGTCAGGTAGAGCCGGGCCCGAGCGCGGGTGATGCCGACATAGGCGAGGCGACGTTCCTCCTCAAGCTCGGTCGGGCTGCCGAGCGTGCGGATATGCGGGAACATACCGTCCTCCAGCCCGGTCAGGAAAACAACCGGGAACTCCAGCCCCTTTGCACTGTGCAGGGTCATCAAAGTGACGACCCCGGCTCCGCCGTCAGCGGGGTCGGGTATCTGGTCGGCATCGGCGACCAGGGAGACCTGGGCCAGAAAGTCCGCAAGTGAACCCTGCGGAAAGCGTTCGGTGAACTCCCGGGCCACGCTGACGAGTTCCTGCAGGTTCTCCACCCGTCCCGCGGCCTCGATGTTTTCCTGCGCGGTCAGTTCGGCGAGGTACCCGGTTCGTTCCAGGGCCGCCTCCAGCGCCGTTACCGGACCGGCCTCCCCGACCGCCCGCAGCTCGGCGAGAAGGTCCACGAAACCACGGACCGCGGTCGCGGAACGGGTAGGCAGGCCCGGGATCTCCGCCGCCTGGCGCAGGGCGTCGGCGAACGGAATCCGTTCTTTTTCGGCAAAGACGGCGAGCATCGTCTCGGCACGCTCGCCAATGCCCCGCTTGGGCACGTTGAGAATACGCCGCAGACTCACCGTATCCGCCGGATTGGCCAGCACCCGCAGATAGGCGAGGAGATCCCGGACCTCACGCCGATCGTAGAAACGCACTCCGCCGACCACTCGGTAGGGCAGCCCGACCCGCATGAACAGTTCCTCGAAGACACGGCTCTGGGCATTGGTCCGGTAGAAGACAGCGACGTCACCTGGCCTGGCTGTGCCGGCGTCGGTGAGCCGATCGACCTCGGCGGCGACAAACGCGGCCTCATCGTGCTCGCTGTCGGCGACGTAACCGACAATCTTCTCACCGTCGCCCGCGTCCGACCACAGCCGTTTGGGCTTACGCTGCCCGTTACGGGCGATCACCGCGTTGGCCGCCAGCAGGATCGTCTGCGTGGAACGGTAGTTCTGTTCCAGCAGAACCACGGTCGAGTCAGGATAGTCCTGTTCGAACTCGACGATGTTGCGGATGTTCGCGCCCCGGAAGGCATAAATCGACTGATCGGCATCACCGACCACACAAAGCTCGGCCGGTTCCACACCATGGCTCCCCGCGCCTGGGCGGACCGGCTCACCGTCCACGGTCAGTGGGGATACGCGGCCGACCAGCTCCCGTACGAGCACGTACTGAGCGTGATTGGTATCCTGGTACTCATCGATGAGAACGTGCCGGAACCGGCGCCGGTAATGCTCGGCGACCTCCGGGAATGCCTGCAACAGGTTCACGACAGACATGATCAAATCATCAAAATCGAACGCGTTCGCTTCCGCGAGCCGGCGCTGATAAATGCCGTAGGCCTCGGCGGTGGCCCGTTCGACATGATTCACCGCCCGGTCGCGGGCGGTCTCCCAGTCGATCAGCTCGTTCTTGAGGTTGCTGATCCCGGCGGCGAGCGCGCGGGGAGGGTAGCGCTTGGGATCAAGGTCTAGATCGCGAGCGACCAACGCCAGCAGCCGCTGCGCGTCGGCCGCATCGTAGATTGAGAAACTGCTGGTGAACCCGAGTCGCGCCGCTTCCGACCGCAGAATACGCACGCAGGCGGAATGGAAGGTGCTGACCCACATCGCCCGCGTCCGGGCACCGACCAGCGCGGTGACCCGCTCCTTCATCTCGTTCGCGGCCTTGTTGGTGAACGTGATCGCGAGGATCTCGCCAGCGCGGACCTCGCGCACGGCCAACAGATAGGCGATCCGGTTCGCGAGCACCCGTGTCTTGCCCGATCCCGCGCCCGCGACCACGAGCAGCGGCGAACCGGCATGGACGACCGCGGCCCGCTGCTGCGGGTTCAGCCCCCCCAGCAGGACATCGGGATCGAGTCGCGGAGCGGGACGACCAGCCTGCTCGCCCGGGTCGAAACCGGCGTCAGCGCCGGCATCATCGAAGTCGGCGTACGGACCGCCGGAAAGAGTACTCATAGCAAATCGATCATATGTTCGACGTCCGACAGTTCTGGCAGCGATGCACACTCGACACCCTACGAGGCACCGGTAGGCCTCACGACAGGGCGTAGCGCCAGATCGGCATCCAGGCCGCTCCGATCCGCGGGCCATCCCGGGATCGATCAGCTGGCCGAGCGGGCGGCCGCCGGCACAGTCAGGAGGATCTCGGGCATCCGGTTTGACGACCATCGGCACGAGCGAGCATCCTGAGCGGGTGGCGCAGCATCTTATGATTATTTTCTGGGCGCGCGAACCCGCCTGACGAACCAGCGCTCCGGGTCCGTGCGCCTTGCCCTCCTGCCATGCCGACGGGGGGCTTTTTTGTTGCCGCGACCATGCAGCAGATGGTCGCCGAGCCATCGGGAGAGCAGCGATGAGCCGACCAGCCGCCACCCAGGCGCCGACCAGCAGTGATGGCGCCGCTGCCGAGACCCCGTCAAAACCCGGCCCGCCCCCAGGCGGCCGCCGTGCCGACCAGCCGGCCGCGGAGGTCCCCAATGCCGGCATCGACATCGCCGGCATCGACGTCGACCGGGCCGCGGCTGTGCTCACCGGGGTGGCCCAGCGCACCCGGGTCGTGCGCAGCGCGCACCTGTCCCGCCTGACCGGCGTGCCGGTGTGGTGCAAATGCGAGAACGAACAGCGCACCGCCTCGTTCAAGCTGCGCGGCGCCTTCACCCGGATCGCCCTCGCGGACCCCAAGGTGCGTGCGCGTGGCGTGGTCGCCGCCAGCGCTGGCAACCACGCCCAGGGCGTGGCCTACGCGGCGGCCCGCTTCGGCGTTCCAGCGACGATCTTCGTTCCAGCCGGGGCAAATCCTACAAAAATCGCTCGAACCAGGCGATTCGGCGCTCACGTCGAACTTGTCTCAGGCGACGTCGACGCCGCTCTGCTTGCCGCCGAGTCCGCCGCGCACGACCTCGGCGGGCTGCTCGTACACCCCTTCGACGACCCGATAGTGATCGCCGGTCAGGGCACGATCGGGCTCGAGCTGATCGAGCAGATACCGGGGCTGCGTACCGTGCTGGTCGGCGTTGGTGGTGGCGGGCTGATCGCGGGTATCGCGACAGCGCTCAGACAGCGCCGCGCCGATGTGCGGGTGATCGGTGTCCAGGCAGCGGGCGCCCCCGCTTTCGTCCGCTCCTGGCGCCGCGGGCACCGGCTGTGGGTACCGGCCACGACGATCGCGGACGGCATGGCCGTGCGGAGCCCGGGCAGTCTGCCGCTGGCCCTCGCCGCGGACCTGGTGGATGACATGGTCACGGTTGATGAGGAGGCGTTCTGGGAAGCGATGGTGATGTTGGCCCAGGGCGATGGCCAGACGGTCGAACCGGCTGGTGCCGCCGGGGCCGCGGCGCTGCTGCGCCATCCGGGCTGTGCGCAGGGCCCGACCGCGGTGGTCCTGTCCGGCGGGAACATCGACCAGGCGACCGCTGGCCGCGTACGGGCGCTGGCGGCCGAGTCGCTGCGCACACCCGCGGCCTGAACCGGCCGCATCGCCACCCAGGGCCACCCCCACGCCACCCGGGGCTACTCCCACTCGATGGTGCCAGGGGGTTTCGAGGTGATGTCGTAGACCACCCGATTCACCTGGGCGACCTCGTTGACCACCCGGTTGGAGATGCGTTCAAGCAGCTCATAGGGCAGCCGAGCCCAATCGGCAGTCATCGCGTCCTCGCTGGTGACCGCACGCAGGACAACCGGGTGCCCGTACGTGCGCTCGTCCCCCTGCACCCCGACCGAGCGGACGCCGGCCAACAGCACCGCGAACACCTGCCAGATTTCACGGTCCAACCCGGCACGACGGATCTCCGCGCGCACAATCGCATCCGCGGCCCGCAAGGCCTCAAGACGCTCAACAGTAACCTCACCGATGATCCGGACAGCAAGGCCAGGCCCTGGGAAGGGCTGCCTCCAGACAATCTCCTCGGGCAGCCCGAGTTCCTCGCCGAGCCTGCGCACCTCGTCCTTGAACAGCGTGCGCAACGGCTCCACCAGGTTGAAACGCAGATCGTCGGGAAGACCACCCACATTGTGGTGCGATTTGATCTTCGCCGCGGTCGGTGAACCGGACTCGATGACGTCCGGATACAGCGTCCCCTGCACGAGGAACTCAATCTGGGTTCCCTCGCTCTCGGCCCGTGTCTCGAGCTCGCGGGCCGCGGCCTCGAAGACCCGGATGAATTCCCGACCAATGATCTTACGTTTACGCTCGGGATCGGTGACACCGGCAAGCGCGGCGGCAAACCGGTCGGCCGCCTTCACCTGGAGCAGCTCAACGCCGGTCGAGGCAACGAAGTCCTTCTCGACCTGTTCGGCCTCGCCAGCACGCAACAAGCCATGATCGACGAACACGCACGTCAACTGATCACCCACGGCTCTGTGCACAACGGCCGCAGCCACCGCCGAATCCACCCCACCGGACAGCCCGCAGATGACCCGGCTGCCACCGACCTGAGCACGCACCGCCGCCACCGCCTCATCCGCGATGTTGAGCGTGGTCCAGTCCGGCCGGCACCCGGCACCGGCGAACAGGAAGTGCCGCAGGATGTCCAGCCCCCAGTCGGTGTGCGCGACCTCGGGATGAAACTGGACGCCGAACAGCCGGCGTTCGGTGTTCTCGAAGGCCGCGACCGGGGTTGCCGGGGTCGCCGCGGTGACCACGAAGCCAGGTGGTGGTGCCGTCACCGAGTCGCCGTGAGACATCCACACCTGCTGGGCGACGGGCAGATCCGCGAACAGGACGCCCGCAGCCGTGACCGCGAGCGGGGTAGCTCCATACTCCGCGACACCCGTGCGCGCGACCGTCCCGGCCAGCGCGTGCGCCATCACCTGATGGCCGTAGCAGATGCCCAGGACCGGGATACCGGCACCGAACAGCGCCGGATCCACCGCCAGCGCGCCCGGTGAGTACACCGACTTCGGCCCGCCCGAAAGGATAATCGCGGCGGGACGCCGAGCGATGATCTCCTCGACCGGAAGATCCCACGGCACGATCTCCGAATACACATGGCACTCGCGCACCCGCCTGGCGATGAGCTGAGCGTACTGGGCACCGAAGTCCACGACCAGAACCCGGTCATGGACGGGGCGGAACCCCGGATCGGTACCGGTCGAACGCCCGGCGGGCTGCGAGGCTGCGGTGTTCACGGCGGTGTTCACGGCGTCAGCCTACGAAGCGGCACGGGCCCACGGCCGCGCGGACATTGATCCTTTCCCGCAGCCGTGCCGTGACGGGTGTCCGCATGAGTCCCGGCCGGGGCACCACCCGGATCGCCGGACAGCGGCCGTGCGCACTGGCCGATCGTAACGATTCCGGCATTCACGACTACCATCAACTAGTATCGGCCCATGCCCGTCCGGCCGCTCCTGGGTTCGGCGGGAACCACTCCTGGGTTCGGCGGGAACACAGCCACCGCATCGAGCGGGAAGTGGGCAACAGTTCCCACACTTCCGGCCGTGCCGAGAAAACCATGATCCTATAGCCTTTGGGTGGCTACCCTAGGGTAGGCGTCTTTCGGGTCGCCTGTCCGTACCGCTAAGGTGCCTGTCGAGGGACATCCGGGCCCGATACCGAGCCATCCTGGTACGACGTGTTCCGGGAGGCTGGCGGAGAGGTTGCGAAGGTACGTGCGCAGACAACCGATAGCCAGCAGGGGCGTCGACGCGCCCGCGGCATCCCCAATGACGCCGGAGGAGCCCGCCGACGACGGTGGGCATCGCGTCGGTGTGCCTACGATTACCCCGGCGGCCCCCGGCGGCCTGCGGCGGATAGCGGCGAACGCCGCCACCCCGGCGAACTGGCGGGTCCGGACCAAGCTGATCGCGATTCTCGCCGTTCCAATGATCGCCATCCTGGTCAATGCCTCCCAGGGGGCCAATGCGGTCCTCAGCAGCACCCAGCAGATCAACAGAGTCCGCAACATGATCCAAATCAGTCGCGCCGCCACCACCCTCACGTTCGAACTGGAGCGGGAACGCACCTACACGATCGGCTATGTCGCGAGCGCGGGGCAACAGCGTTCCCTCGACGCGGTCAAAGCGGCACAGGCCCGGGTCGACCAGGCCGCCCGTGACTACGAGGACACCACCAGGGGCCGCCAGAATGGCTTCAGTGAGCAGACCCGGGCGGCAATCCAAGCAGCCGCCGACCGGCTGTCCCGCCGACAGAACGTGCGCGCGACGGCACTGACTGTCGTCGACCCGGACACCGTCACCGTGACCTATACAACTATTATCAACAGTCTTGTCAACCTGGCTGCCCTCATTCCGCAGGGTCAGGACGACGGGTCGCTGCTGGCGGACGTGACGAGCGCGGACGCGATTGCCCGCTCCGGGGAACTGCTGGCCGCTCAGCAGGCGCTGGTCTACGGCATTCTACAGAAGCAGCAGTTCGATAACAGCGACTATCGCGCGTTCGTCGGATTCCACACTGAGCGCGAAAGCCAGATTTCCCGCTTCGAGGGCGCGGCAACCGGCCCGCAGCGCGATTTGTACGGGACGACCGTTACCGGTCAGGACGTGTCGCAGGCCAACGACAACTCGCAGACCGTGCTGACCGGACGAGTTGGGCAGCCCCTCGACCTGGACGCCCAGAAATGGCTGAGGTCGACCCAACAAACGATGGACCTCAACCACAAGGTCCTGACCTCCCTTTTCAGCGACACCGACAGCCGGGTTCAGACGCTTCGTTCGACTATTCAGCGCAAGGCGCTGGTAGCCGGTCTGCTCATCGTTTTCATCCTGGCCGCGGCCCTCCTCATGACAATGATCGTGGCCCGCTCCCTGGTCCGGCCGCTCCTCGGACTGCGCGCGGCGGCGCTCGACATCGCCGGCAGCCGCCTGCCTGAAGCCGTCCGTCGCCTGCGTGACTCCACTGACCAGGACATCGACACCAACATCCAGCCGGTCGGTATCGACACCGAGGAAGAGATCGGTGAAGTCGCCCGTGCGTTCGACGAGGTACACCGGGAAGCCGTCCGCCTCGCCTCCGAGCAGGCGGTCCTGCGAAACAACGTCAACGCGATGTTCGTCAACCTGTCCCGACGAAGCCAGGGCCTGGTCGAACGGCAACTACGGCTGATCGACGATCTGGAGAACCGGGAGCAGGACCCCGACCAGCTCTCCAACCTGTTCAAACTCGACCACCTCGCCACCCGTATGCGGCGGAACAACGAGAGCCTGCTGGTCCTCGCCGGTACCGACACCGCTCGCCGCTGGACCCACCCCGTCCCGCTCAACGAGGTCGTCCTCGCCGCCATCTCCGAGGTGGAGCAGTACACGAGGGTGAAACAGTCGGCCGCGGCCCCGGTATCGATCGCCGGACACGCGGTGAGTGACGTCGTGCACCTCATCGCCGAACTGCTGGAGAACGCGACATCGTTCTCGCCGCCGGCAACAGAGGTGTTGGTCACCAGCCATTCGCTCGGTCCCGGCGCGGGGGCAATGATCGAAATTGAGGACCGTGGCATCGGCATGCCGGCCAAGGACCTCGAGCGTGTCAACGAGCGCCTTGCCAACCCACCGGTCGTCGACGTGTCGGTATCCCGGACGATGGGTCTGTTCGCGGTAGGCCGGCTGGCCACCCGGCACGGCATTCGCGTCCAGCTTCGGGAATCAACTTCCGGCGGCATAACCGCCGTGGTGCGGCTACCAGCCAAAGTTGTCGCCGGTGATCCGTCGTCAAGCGCCCCCGCACGGCCGGCGAGTACTGTCGGTGGCGGTCGCCCATCGGTTGGCAGCCGGCCAGCGGCCGACAACGCTTTCCCCGCGGCCATGGCCAACGGCACCTTCACCGCCAACGGCACCTTCACGGCCAACGGCAGGACGCCAGCCAAGGACAGCGCGTTCTCCAACGGCGCTGCCCAGCTCAACGGGCATGCCCCGTTGAACGGCAGCGATCCGAGATCCGCCGAGCCGCAGCTGGGATTCCCGCCTCTTCCGTCCCCGGCGCCGCACATGGCGTCCCAGGACGACCGGGACCGGGGACGGCGTCCCGGAGCGGACGGCATGCCGGCCGACAGCGGATTCCGCCAGGCGGGAAGCGGCGGACTGGACGTGGGCTCCGCCCGTTTCGGAGGTATGAAGCCAGGCCCGGACGCTCTGTCCAGCACTACCGGCCCGCAGCACATCATCGCCGGCGACCGGTCGGGAATCGATTTCCCAGCCGCGACCGGACCTTCCAGCGACGGTTATGAGATCCCCCGCGGGCCGAGTGCTTCGTCTTGGCCGGCCGCATCGGACACCGGGCCGATCAGCACCGGACCGATCAGCACCGGACCGATCAGCACCGGACCGATCGGTAACAGACAGCCCGCAATGGGCCCCACCGGCTTCGGGATGTCAGAACCCGCGGATCACGTCGCCCCGGACACGGTGTGGGGTGCTCCGAAGGCCAACGCCGATCCCACCTTCGGCCGGGCCGCCGTGACGCACAAGGCATACGACGGCGGACGCTCGACCGGCGCCATGCCGATGGCCGGCGACCAGTCTGACGATTTCAGTCCAGATCAGACCGACGCCCCCTTGGACGATTCATCCTTCGTCCAGGCAAGCGCCAAAGATGATCAAGGTGCTGAACACGAGCTGGACGATGCCGACACAACTCCCATCTTCGACTCGGTGTCGGCCTGGTTCCAGCGGCGCTCCCCCGCACCGGCGCTCCCGACCCGGCGGGCTGTGCCACCGCCGTCCCCGCTGCGCCGTCCAGGCCCGACGATCAACCGTGGCCCGGCGGTACAGCGTGGTGACTCACGCCCGGCAGAGCCGCTGAGCCGTCTCGGTGGCCGTGCTAACACGATTGCCGGCGGCGAGAGCAGCCGCCCCGGTTCCTCCTTCCCGCCCCCAGGCCGGCTTGCGAACCCTGCCCCGGCAACCAGCCAGGATGCGGCACCCCCTGAGCTCCCGGTACGCGCCGGTGCGGGGATGGGTGCCCCCCCGGCCTATTCACCAGAGCCGATGTCGAGCGCGATGGTCACCGGTGTCGGCGACGCCACGGCGGCTTCCGCCGCCCCCGGGGCGATCTCCTGGTCCTCCGCCGGTGATGCGGGCTGGCAGGCGGCCGAGGCCGCCCGTCAGCCCGCATCCAGCGGAACGACTCGGGCCGGTCTGCCGTTGCGGGTCCCGATGACCCACCTCGTGCCGGGTAGCGCCGAACCCGGGCCACGGCGCCGTCCACCGGACACGCCCCCTCGGTCTCCGGAAGCAGTCGGTGGCCGGCTCGCCAGCTTCTATCAAGGCGTTCGGCAAGGGCGCGACGTCACCAGGGACGCCGCTCCTCGCCGGGATGCCCAGGAGGACATGTGACGCCCATGAGCTCAGACGCACAGAACCTCAACTGGTTGATCAATAACTTCGTCGAGAGGGTGCCCGGTGTCGCGCACACCGTGGTGGTCTCCGCGGATGGTCTGCTTCTGGCCGTATCGGACGGATTCCCCCGCGACCGCGCGGACCAGCTGGCGGCCGTCGCCTCGGGTCTGGTGAGCCTGACACAGGGCGCTGCCCGTGTCTTCGAAGCGGGCAACGTGACGCAGACTGTCGTCGAGATGGAGCACGGCTTCCTGTTCATCATGGCGATCAGCGACGGCGCCAGCATGGCGGTCCTCGCGGCGCCGTCGTGCGACATCGGGCTTGTCGGCTATGAGATGGCACTGCTGGTAACCCGGGCGATGGACGTTCTGACGCCGGCACTACGGGCCGAGCTGCAGGGGATCCTTCCGCGGTGAACCGACGGGAACACAGGGGGTCAGGGTGAGCATTGATCCCGAGAACGCCCCCGGGCCGGTTGTCCGTCCCTACGCGATGACCGGTGGAAGAACGCGCTCACGGTACGAACTTGCCATCGAGGCGTTGGTCTTCACGACAACCCTCGGCGAGGAACGGGCAATTGACCTTGCCCTGGAGCAACAGACAATTGCCGCCATGTGCCAGCATGTGCGATCGATCGCGGAGATCGCCGCCGGCCTGCGGGTTCCCCTCGGCGTCGCAAGGGTGCTGGTAGGCGACATGGCGGACGAAGGTTACGTCCGGGTACACCAGCAACCGGACCGCGACGAGGCGCCAGACCTCGCGCTGCTCGAAAGGGTTCTCAGTGGCCTTCGAAAACTCTGACCACCGACGGGTCAATTCATCCGTCGCCACGACATCAGTCAAGATTGTTGTTGCTGGCGGTTTCGGTGCCGGCAAGACGACCTTCGTGGGTTCGGTGTCGGAGATTGTGCCCCTGCGCACTGAGGCTGTGATGACCGAAGCCGGGGCGCACGTCGACGACCTGACCCACCTGACCGACAAGACGACAACCACCGTCGCCATGGACTTCGGGCGGGTCTCCCTGGATGAGGATCTGATCCTGTATCTGTTCGGTACGCCAGGACAGTACCGTTTCTGGTTCATGTGGGACGACATCGTCCGCGGCGCGATCGGTGCCATCGTGCTGGCCGATACGCGGCGGTTGGCCGACTGTTTCGCCGCGGTCGACTATTTCGAGCAGCGACAGCTGCCGTTCGTTGTGGGCGTGAACTGCTTCGACGGTATCCTGCGGCATTCCATCGACGATGTTCGGGAGGCCTTGCAGATCAACCAGGCCGTACCAATCATCACCTGCGACGCGCGGAACCGTGACTCCACGAAAAGCGCACTCATCTCGGTGGTCGAACACACCATGTCCCGAGCGGTAGCGCGGACCTGAACCCGGGCCCGCAGCCGGTCGAGGGCGACCCGGAAGAATACTACCCGCCCTCGACCGTGCGGGATGTCACAGCCGCAGGCGGCTGGGATACTGTCGGCCCCACTCCTTTATCGCATCAGCTGTACTGCTGCACCCGGTCCGACTGCGAAACAATGCTGCTGTCCGAATCTTCACCGACGATCACAAGCTTGTAGCCCTTGTCCTCTTCCTGGCGCCACTGACCGCCGACCAAAGGCGTCTTCGCGACGTTCTTGGGGATGTTCGCCAAACCGCCGAAGGCGAGCGGCCCCACTATCGTGTTGATACGCAGTTTACCGATGGCATCCGCGAGTGCCGCCCGGTCACCGAGGGAGCCGACCTGGGCCAGCGCTTCGGTGGCAACCTCGTACAGCGCGTGCACGAAGCCAAGGGTCTGCAGCCATGGCTTCCCGGTCTTCGCGGTGAAGTCGTCGGCGAGCGCCTGGGGGGTGGCCCCCGTCAACGAGCTCCGAAAACGGTGCACAGGTGACCACCAGACCTCGGTGCCAAGGTTGCTCGCATTCGTTCCGAGCTCCAGGACCGACGCCGGGAACAGCAATGCCTTCGCCACCGTTACGATCTTTGGCTTGAAATCCTGCCGGACTGCCTCCCGCCAGAACAAGGCAAAGTCGGCCGCTGTCATCACCCCGGTCAGGATATCCACGCCCTTGCTCTTGAACTGGCTCACCAACGGGCTGAAATCTGTTGTGTTGGCCGGGATCGCGGGTTGCGCCGCCAAGGAGTAGCCATGCCCGGCAATCGCCTGCGGGAAGGCCCCGGCGAACGCCCTGCCATCGGGGTCATCTGGCCACAGCGCCCCGACTTTCTTGTTGGTGCCGAGCTGCGCCCACATTCCCAGGTAAACCTGGATCACATCCTCCAGGCCCCAGAAGAAGTGATAGGTCCATTTGAACGGCTTCGTGAGGTCGCCACCGCGGCCGGAGAACCACGACTGCCATGGAGCCGCGGTGGAGATGCATGGCACCTCATTCGCCTCGCACTGGTCCGCAACCGGGTTGACCGTGTCCAGCGTCGACCCGACCAGCACGACGTCCACACCATCGATGAAAATCAGGTCGCTGGCCGCCTGCGCCGCTCTGGTCCGGTCGGACTGGCTGTCCCGGAAAATGATGTCCACCGGGTAGGTCCGAGTGCCTATGGTCAGGCCACGCCGGTAGAAGGAACGCATCGAGTCGGTGACGTACCTGTCCGCGACGCCGAATGCGGCCAACGACCCGGTCTGCGGGCTCACATAACCGATCCGGATGGATCTCGACGCTTTCGATCCGTCGGAGCCCCCACCGCACGCGGCAAGCGGCAGGGCGGCGGCGGTCATTCCAGCCAGGCCCAGCAGCTTCCGGCGGTCCAGGGAGCCACCGCCCCAACCGTCCGGTCGGGCCATGACCGGACGATACGAGCTGGTCGTGGCGCAGACGCCGGAGTCCGAAAGGCTGCCAGGTCGTACCGGGTCAGCGCCGGTCACACGGTCAGATCGGAGCATGGGACCTGATCCTGCCGCACCCAGGTTGAAACCTGGGCACTGGGTCCTGGTCAACACGTATCCAGGAGATCAAAAGGGGAGTTTTGTTCCCTGCATCGTGCATTGTCACCCGTTGTTCTGACGCTCGGCACGGCCACCGGAGCAGGCGATCACCGAGACCGGCCAGAACGCCCTCGGCCGGGCTGCCTGGATCCGCCGGGACGGCCCGGCGAACCACGGGTGCAGGCATCCCAGCCCCGCTCCTTGATCCACGCCTCTCTTGCCGGTCGCGCTAATTGATCGCACACCACCGGTTGGTCCCGTCCTCGAATGTCAGACCACCCACGTCCTTGCCCGCCTCGCCCTGTCGCACACGGTTGAAAAACAACGCCTTGACGTCCTTGAGCGGCCCAGCGGTGAACTGCACATCGGCGAAGATCTCGGTCTCGGTGCTCAGGCTGTTCTTGGCGATCGTGTAGGTACCCTGCTGAGCGTTCCAGCTGTAGGCCCCTCGCCCCATCGGGACCACGAGCTTGTCCGGAAGTGCCGCCAGCGGCTTGAGGTCCGCGCTGTCCGCCTGGTAGCAACGGTAGGCGCCATCGATCAGTGCCAGCCCCGCAGCCGCGTCCGGATTACTCGTCGTCGATGTCTGCGACCCCTCGGAGCGCGAGGTGGACGCCACCGACTTCGGCGCCGCGTCCGAGGCCCTCTTTCCACCGGTCAACATGACATACACGCCGATCGCGACGAGTGATACCAATACCGCGATCGCGAGCGGGCCCACCCAGCCGTGTCGATAGCGCGCGAAGATTCCGGACGGGTAGTCATCATCGTCGTCAAGATCAATATCAGCATCGTCGATCAGGTCGGTGTCGCCGGTGAGATCAGGGCCGAAGTCGGTCCGGCTCGCCGCGCCACGCCGACTGCCGGGGGCGTTGCCGCCACGCCTCGCGGAGACCGCTGTCCGCCCGCTCAGTGCCTGGCGGCGTTCCTTCACCCCCTTCGTCGCCATGTCTGAGATCGCGTCGGCGGACGACGCCCGCGCGGACGATACTCGCGGGGGTGCCGCACCACCGCGGTCCGTCTTCTTCCGGACGGTGGTGGACGGCTTCCAACCGTCGTCCTCAACACTCTCCGGCGCGGGCTCCAGCCTCAAAGCCTCGGTCATCGCGGCTTCCACCGGCGGCTGAGGCGGCAGCGCGGCAGGTGGCACGCCCTGGGACAGCGGACCGCTGTCCCAAGCGGGAGCCCGCGAGGGGTGAGGACTGTCCCGGTCCAGCTCAGGCGTGCCAGCCGCCGTGCCAGCCGCATGGCTCCCCGACGAGGGCGGAGCCGGCGGCAGGGCAGGCATCGGCGGTGCGGTTACCGGCGGTACGGTCGCCGGCCCCAGTGGTGTTCGCGGCGCGGTGAGCGGATCAACGCGAGGTCCGGCCGGGCCCCGGTGAGGCGGGGGGGGGACCGTGACACGGCCGCTGGCATCCGCTCGTCTCGCGGCCGTCCGCGCGGGCCCGTCCGGTGGCGCGAAGGCCCGATCGTCCGTGCCGGAGCGGCGAGGAACCGGCCTACCTGGCGGATAGCCGGAGTATCCGCCCGCACTGGGCTCGGCCGGGCTGGGAGGCTCCGGCAACAGGACTGTCCGGCTCGCGGCCTCCGGGCGGCGCCTCGCGTCATCGTTCCCCGTCCATCGCCGCGCGATGGACGGGGAACCCGGCTCGTCAGTCGACGCCCAGCCCAGGGCGCCTCCCTGCGCAGCCTCGCGATCCATCCGCCCGGACTCCGCTGTCTGATCGAACGCCCTGTTGCCGGAGCCTCGTTGGCTGCCGGCGTCAACGGGCCGGCCGGAGCGGGCGATGGCATCACGCCCACCGGCAGCGCCGCGCGCGGATCCCGAGTAATCGGGAGGCTGGTGACCGCTGATCGCATAGCTGTCACCCTGCGGAACGCCATAACCGTCCGGCTGCTGGCCACCGGTGTAGCCATTCGCGCCGCCAGCAGGCCCGCCCCTCGGCGGACCATCGGCACCGGTAGGCGTATATCCACTGCTCCCATGGTCCGCAGGGTGCCCGGTAGCGCCCGCGAACCCTCGAGGGGGCGGCGGGCCGGTCGTCGAGCCGCCGGCCGGCCGGTCCCCGGCCGCGCCGGTGGCGTTCCCCAACGGCTGGAACGCCTGCGCACCAGATACGGCCTGACCAGCGGCGGGGAAGGCCGTTAGCCGGTCGTCGGCTGGCGGCCAGTTGCGCCTGGCGTCAGCGGAGCCGACAGCCTCCGAACGGTTGGGCCCGAAACCGCGGGGAACTTCGGGCTGGCGGTCACGCACGCCGGGATCCCGGCCCGTGCCTGGGCCCGCGGGCGAGGGCTGCCAGGCCAGACCAGCGCCGCGCGCGGAGTGCCCGTCGTCGGCGCTGCCCACCGACAGATCCCAGCGCCCGCTCCCAGGTCCGTGCCCGGCTGGCGTTCCTGGCAGGCCTGGCACGCCTCGCCCAGGATCAACCTGGTTCGGCGAACCATCCGTCCACGGTTCATGACGGACCAGATACGGCTGGTGTTCAACGGAGGGGTACGCGGGAGGAAGCGGTCGGTCACGGGTGGAGGAGACGTCAAAGGGGTCGACCGCGGCAACCGCCGGCCGTGCGGGCGAACCCGAGTCGGAGCGCCGGCCAGGGTCACGCTCCGAGGGCTGGTATGCCGGAGCGGTGACATCCCAGGATGATTCTCGGTCCGACGGCTGATGCGGACGGTCGTCGGTCTCGCCGACCCGTTCCACCGCAAAGAAGTCATCCGCGCGTCGCGCCGGTGGACCGGATCGCTCCGATGGCCCCGTCACAGGCCCACCCGCGTCACCGGGATCACCGGCCGTCGCCCGCGGACGCCACATCTTGGCCGCGCCGTCCCACACCCACGCGCCATCGTCGCTCAGCCAGCGCCCGAAGTCGTCGGTGGGCATGTCCTGCCCCCCAGGTAAAGGGCGTATATGCCCAGGAAACGCGAAAAAAACGGATAGACCAAGTATACACTAGTGTTCATCATCCGGCGCTCACGCACTGGTCCGCGATCTCACGAACGACCTTGGTCGAGTCGGAAGAATTAACATTGTTGTTGAAGGCGACGTACTGGTCCTCCGGGTAGGTGGCTTCCAGCTTCTCCAGCGTGCATGCGCAGTAGGCCCGCAGCCCCCCGCTGACTTGGACGCACTCCTCCAGATAGGCCGTGCGTACCGGCGCGGAGTACTGCCGCGGGTATCCCGCCGAAGCACTCGCCGCAGCCTTGGCCGGTCCGCGGCTCACGGTGTGCCCACCAGCGTGGCCGAAAAGCAGCCACCCACCGAAGCCGAGCAGAAGCGCCAAAACCGCCGCTCCACCGATAAGCGCGGAACGCGGCAGCGGTGGGATACCGCGCGGGAACCCGCGGGTCTCCCCGTCGGCGGGCCCGGTCGACGGGCCGGACCGTGTCACTCGGGCACTCGTCGTAGCGCGTCGCCGACGCCCATGGGTACGCGCGCCGCTGGAGCCGGTGCGGCCGCGCGCCCCCGCCTCCAGCGCAGCAGCAGGGGCACGGTCACCACGGTCGCGTTCAGCCGGGTCCCACCCCGGGGCGGACGTTACGGGATCATCCTGGGCATGCTGGCTGAGGCCTGGTGACATCCTCTCGGCGCCCGGCACCCGGCCGCCGAGGACATCAGCCCCGGCAAGACCACCGGAACCAGCCGGGATGTCACCCTCCCCCACAGCCCCCGCGAGCCAGGCCCCGGCGATCGGGTCAGGTACCGGGGCGGGATCCCCGGATGCCCTGCCCGCCGCGGGGACACCGGTGCCGATCAGGTCGGTACCAATCAGGTCAGCGCCGGTCAGGTCAGCGCCGGTCAGGGTGCCATCGGGCCGGTCCCACCCGGCAGGGCTGGCCAGCCCCCCCACGACGGCCGGCTGGGTGCCCGGCCCGACGCCGGAATCCCCCGTAGCGTCACGAATCGACCGCGGCCAGTCCACACCCGCCACCGAAAGATTGTCCGCCGCGGGCAGGGCCGCTGTGCTCTGCGGGAGGGAAAGCAACGAGAAAGCGCCGGTGGACTCGACCACGATGCCATCCGTGGCAGGGTCGGCGGTACCGGGGGCAGCCGTGGATCCCGCCGCTCCGGTGGGACGCGGCGCCGACGGCTGCCACGCCTGGGCGGCCTCATCCCAGACGTAAGCGCCGTCATCGCTGACCCAGCGACCGTGCTCGTCGATGCGCATGTGTCATCCTTCGGACCGAAACAGACGGTTCCAGGGTGCCATGCCGCCTGAAGGCGACGTCACCCCGGCATCTGAACCAGGCCGGAAACGCCCGTTATGCCCGTATCGCCGGAAATTACCTGTCGCACAACCGACTACGAGCGCCCTGCCGCGGGAGCCTCCCAATCGCGGGCTGACCGCCGGCTCGCGCGGCCCGGTCGGGAGACCGGCAGAAAACACGGCAACCGGCAGGGGAGGCCAGGCAGTCAACAGAGCGTAGAGGTGATCAGAACTTCCGCCTTCTGCAACTCCTTCACCGTCGCATAACCGGTGGTGGCCATAGCGGTCCGCAGAGCACCAGCCAGATTCAGGGTGCCGGGATTAACCGCCGCCGGGCCCAACAGGATCTCGCGCAGCGTCCCGGTGACAGGCACACGCTCCCAGACACCGCGGGGCAGCCGTGAATGCAGGACATCCATGGACCAGTAGCCGCCGTGGCCAGGCGCCTCGGCCGCGGCGGCCAGCGGCGCGTCGAGCATCACCGCGTCAGCGCCACAGGCAATGGCCTTGGCAATGTCGCCGCCCGTCCGCATACCGCCATGGGCGATCACATGGACATAACGGCCACCGGACTCATCCAGGTAGCGCATGCGCGCCCCGGCCGCATCCGCGATGGCGGTCGCCATCGGAACCCCGACCCCGAGCACCGCGCGGGTGGTGTCCGCCCCGCCCGGTCCGACACCCACGATCACACCAGCCGCCCCGGTCCGCATCAGATGGAGGGCCGTCGAGAAGGACGCGCACCCGCCCACCAGGACCGGCACATCGAGCTCACCGATGAACCGCTTGAGGTTCAACGGTTCGCCCGCCCGCGACTGGTGCTCGGCGGACACGGCTGGCGCATGGATGACGAGCAGGTCTATACCGGCCTCGAGGAGGAACGGGTATAGCGCCCCGACCCGTTGGGGACGCAGCGCGGCAGCGGTGACGACTCCGGATTCGCGGATCTCCGCCAGCCGCTTGACCACCAGCTCCGGTTGGATCGGCGCGGCATAGAGCTCGCGCAGCCGCCGGGTGGCCGCATCAGCGTCGAGGGTGGCGAGCTCCGCCAGCAGCGCATCAGGCTCCTCATGCCGGCTCCACACGCCCTCCACGTGGACGACGCCCAGACCACCGAGCCCACCGACGCTCACGGCGCTCACCGGCGAGGTCACCGCGTCCGCCGGGGCGGTGACAACCGGCAGGTCGAAACGATAGGCGTCGATCTCCCAGGCCAGCGAGACGTCCGCGGGGTCGCGGGTCCGCCGCGATGGCACGATGCCCAGGGCGTCCAGCCCGAAGGCGACGCGGCCGCTCTTCCCGATCCCGATCTCGACCTCAGTCACTGTGTCCTCTCACCGGGGATGTCTCACCGGGCGCCTGCCATCAGAGGCCTGCCACCGGGGACCGGGCCGACGGAAACCGGCTGACCGCGCGCGGGCCGGCCACGGCACATATGCTGATCATCGAGTGTTGTAGTTCGGCGCCTCGACGGTCATCTGAATGTCGTGCGCATGGCTCTCCTTGAGCCCAGCCGAGGTGATACGCACCAGCCGGCCGTCCTGCTGGAGAGCGCCGATCGTCGCCGAACCGGTGTATCCCATAGCCGCGCGCAAGCCTCCGACCAGCTGGTGCGCGACCGCGGCCAATGCCCCCCGGTAGGGCACCTGCCCCTCGACACCTTGCGGAACAAGCTTGTCGTCGGAGAGAACATCATCCTGAAAGTAGCGGTCTTTTGAATAGGAGCGAGCCGTACCCCGGCCGCGCATCGCGCCCAACGACCCCATCCCGCGGTATGCCTTGTACTGTTTGCCGTTGATAAAGATCAGTTCGCCTGGGCTCTCGTCAACTCCGGCAAGAAGACTGCCAAGCATCACCGAGTCAGCACCAACGGCAATCGCCTTGGCGATATCGCCGGAGTACTGCATCCCGCCGTCACCAATCACGGGGACGGCCGCCTGCCGCGCGATGCGCGCGCACTCGTAGATCGCGGTGACCTGCGGGACCCCGACCCCGGCCACGACCCGGGTCGTGCAGATCGAGCCGGGCCCCACCCCCACCTTGATGGCGTCGGCACCGGCGTCGACCAACGCGCGTGCGCCGTCCGCGGTCGCGACATTGCCCGCGATCACGTCAAGAGGGCCACCGTCCAGGCGGGTCGGCAGGTCTGACTTGATACGCCGCACCATGTTCAGCACAGCCCGCGCATGGCCATGCGCGGTGTCCACCACCAGGAAGTCGACGGCCGCCGCTACCAGCATCTGCGCGCGCTTGTAGGCGTCATCCCCCACCCCGATGGCGGCGCCGACCACCAGCCGGCCATCCGCGTCCTTGGTTGCCTGCGGATACTGCTCACGCTTGGTGAAGTCCTTGACCGTGATCAGTCCGCGCAGGCGGTCACCGTCGTCCACCAGGGGAAGCTTCTCAATCTTGTGCTGGCGCAACAGCAACAGCGCGTCGTCCGCGGACACCCCGACCCGCGCCGTGACGAGCGGCATCGGTGTCATGACCGCACGCACCAGCCGGGAATAGTCCCGCTCAAATCGAATATCACGATTCGTGACAATTCCCACGAGCCGGCCATCCGGTTCGGTCACCGGAACCCCGGAAATGCGGTAGCGGGCCATGAGCTCGTTGGCGTCCTCGATGGTGGCATCCGGGCCGCAGGTAACAGGCGTTGTGATCATCCCTGATTCGGAACGCTTCACCACGTCGACCTGCTGCGCCTGGTCCTCGATGGAGAGGTTGCGATGCAGCACTCCCACGCCGCCCTGCCGGGCCATCGCGATCGCCATCCGCGCCTCGGTGACGGTGTCCATCGCCGAGGACAGCAACGGAACAGCCAGCCGGATGTGCCTGGACAACCGGGTGGACGTGTCGGCATCCGCCGGCATGACGTCCGATTCCGCTGGCAGCAGCAATACGTCGTCGAAGGTCAGCCCCAGCATGGCCAGCTTCGCCGACGGCATCGACCCTGGCTCGGACCCGATCGACTGGACAACGGGACTGTTCATGGCACCTTCCGTCCGCACCTCGCCACTCCCCATAACGATCAAAACCATATCCCCGCGCTTTGCCCAGAACGCCCGCGGCCCCATGGCGGGAACGCCGTCCTGGCGCCGGCTGCGGCCATGAGCCGCCGGGCACGCGAATCAGGCACCGGCACGAGAGCCCTACGGGCACATCCTAGGACCCCCAAGACCGCCGGCAAGGGCGCGCGGGCGCGCGGAAGCGGAAGAAAGACCATCGTCGCGCACCCGCGCGGAGAGGACCGCCAAAAAACGATCAGCTTTGCTCTCCGCCTAGCGGCATCGGCGCCCCGGCAGCAGGCGGGACCAGTGAACCGGAACCACCAATCCAGTGCCGGATATGTCGTACTACGCAGTAATCCAGCGCCGCCAGCCGTATGAGATGCGTAAAACGGTCTCGCGGACAGGTTGAAACACGCGATCCGAAACCGGCCAACCCCCTGGAGTCGCCCATCGGGACCACTAAGGGGCTTGCTCCGGCGTAGCGTGGGCGACGTGAGCGACGAGCCTCTCGACCCGTTCGCGGGCGACCCCGAGGACCCGACAGCAGAGCTCGCGCGCCTCGACCCGGTTGAGGACACCGAGCTGCTGGGGCCTCTTTCGCCGCACGAGCGCGAGGAGATACTTGCCGAACTCGGGGACCTCGACGTCTTCCGGACCTTGCTGGAGCCCCGCGGCTACCGCGGCCTCATCGTCGACTGCGAGGGATGCGCGGAACCGCATTTCTTCGACTGGGACCTGCTCGCCGGCAACCTCCGCTACCTCCTCGACGAGGGCCGTGCCCGGGTCCACGAACCCGCGTACGCTCCGGACCCATCGTCCTACGCCAGCTGGGACTATGCGCGTGGTTACGCCGACGGCGTCTACGAGACAAGTGAAGCCTCGGAAGCCGATTCCCGCTAGCCAAAGATCACCGGCCTGCTTCGGATCATGCCTTCACCCTGGTCCGGGCGGCACGTGCTAACCCTGGAGCGGGGCTCCGGTAAGAAGGTCGAGGGCTTCGCGCAGGGATCCCGCATGACGGACGCGCCCCGGAAGAGTCGATCGCTGCCAGCCTGAGCCGCCGACAACGATCGATGTCGGCGGCCGGGTCACCGGTAAGCCAGTCAACACCTGCACATCCGCGGACGTCCGACGCTGCGACCACAGGAAGACAGCTACCGGTCCAACGCGGACGATCGCATTGCGCAACGCGGTGATCGGCACCGCGGCGCCGAGTACGCGAACGCTCGCCCCCCGCTCAGCAAGGCCCGCGGCGAGTGCGGTCAGCGCGAGGCTGTGCTGCTCGGCCGGAGCACACGCAAGCAACACCGGTCGGCCATGACCGTCGATCTCGCGATCCGCGGCCCGGCGGAACACCGCAGCCACGCAGTCACTGAGCAGATGTTCGACATCGACGGCGTCGCCACGTTGTTCCCATCGCCTGCCCACAGCGACCAGTACCGGGCACACAAGCTCCTGCCAGGCTGCGACAACACCATCAGCCGCGACGGCATGGGCCAGAATACGGGTCACCGCCGACGAGTCGAGCGCCATCGCCGCACGAGCAAGCCCACGGGCCGCGATGCCGGCATCCGCCAGCCGCAGCACCCGGCCGCCTGACCCCCGTGCCCCGGCCAGGTCCGCAACCGCCGGCTCGTCGAGGCCACCACAATCGTCGTCCGCCGAGGTCACGGCCCCGGCGTGCTCGCCGCTACCCGCCTGGCCCGGTTGCCCGCGGCCAGCTCCGCCCGCGGACAGTCCGGGTCCGGGTCCGATGACACACGGTCGATCATCAATTCCCGGAGCCGATCGCGGCCAGCGCGATTCCGGTAGATCATCGATGAGTGTGCTCCTGGCGATTCTGGCCGCTTCGGCGGGCGCGATCCCGTCCTGTGTCAGCCGGCACATGAACTCCAGGCGGGCCAGGTCGTGTGGACCGTACCTGCGGCGGGTACCGGAGACATGGTCGGCTGGACCGAGCCCGTATCGACGGTTCCACGTGCGAAGGGTCGCGGGCGCGACGCCCAGCCGCCGGGCAACCGCCGCGACTGTGTACCGCGGGTTGCGCTCCGCCGGCTCCGGGGAGGGGGTCACAGCGCTCATGGTGGCTCTCGGCGACCGTACCCACAACTTGGCGACGAACCGGCTCCGACCGACCACGCGCCGAATGATTCTCTGTGTTGAACAACATATGGCGCGGCACTACGGTGTAGCTGCGGCGCCAGCCGCCCATGGTTGAGAGGGGGGCTCAGACCGATGACCGACGTCCGACGACTTCCAGGCCCCGGTGCCGAGAAGTGGGAATGGCAGCTTCACGGTGCATGCCGTGGAGAGAGCACGGAGCTCTTCTTCCACCCGGAAGGCGAGCGGGGCCCGGCCCGCGCGGCGCGTGAAGCCGCCGCAAAGGCCGTCTGCGCACGGTGTCCCGTGATCCAGGCATGCGCCGAGCACGCGCTGCACGCCCGCGAGCCCTACGGGGTGTGGGGCGGGCTGAGCGAGTCCGAACGAGAAGGCATCCTGACCGGCCGGACGCGCCGCGGCGCGGCGCGGCACAACCCGTCACGCCCCGGCCTGGCTCCGGCCTGTTAAGGCGTGTTTCGACAGCCGCCTGTCCGGCTCGCCGCGTCCAGGCGGCCCCTGGTCGTGTTCGCCGCCACACCGGTGCGACCCATCCGGTATCGGTGTGGCCCGCGGCCTTGCCAGCAACCACCTGGACGCGGCTCCCTGATCGAACGGCGACGTCCGAAACACGCCGCAGGGCGGGAGCGTGGTGGCGCATCGATGATCTTTAGGTCGACCGGACGCGGGCGTTATGCCCTGACATACACGGACGGATCCATCGCATGGATCGGGTCACCCGCGACGTGTGAACGCAACGCCTGGTGAAATCGACGGGAAGCGCGAGAAAGCCCGGTAGGACGCCGAACGTCCTACCGGGCTTTGGGGAATCCTCGTCAGGATCCTGATCCTGGCAAGCAGGATGATCCTGACAGCTCAGAACCCGGCGCCGTGCGAATGGCCGTGGTCATGACCGTGCCCGGCGTCAGCGGCGGGTTTGGACGGCTTCTCCGTGACCAGGCTTTCGGTCGTGAGCAACAAGGCGGCGATGGACGCGGCGTTGGCAACGGCCGAGCGGGTCACCTTCACCGGGTCGACCACGCCGTCCGCGATCAGGTTGGTGAACTCGCCCCGAGCCGCGTTGAAGCCGCTCCCGACGGGCTGCTCCTTCACCCGCGCGACGATCACCCCACCCTCCTGACCGGCGTTGTTCGCGATCCAGGTCAGCGGGGCACTCAGCGCGTCATGAACGATCCGCACGCCGGCCAGTTCGTCGCCGGTACGCCCGAGACCGCCGTCGAGTACCGCACCCGCGTGTACAAGCGCCGACCCACCGCCAGCCACGATGCCCTCCTCCACCGCGGCGCGGGTGGCGGACACAGCGTCTTCCAGACGGTGCTTCTTCTCCTTCAGCTCAACCTCGGTGGACGCCCCAACCCTGATCACGGCAACGCCGCCGGCAAGCTTGGCCACCCGCTCCTGGAGCTTTTCGCGATCCCAGTCCGAGTCGCTGGCCTCGATCTCCCCGCGGAGCTGACGTACCCGGTCGGCGAGGCTCGTCTCGTCACCAGCGCCGTCGATGATGGTCGTAGTGTCCTTGTCGACGACAATCCGGCGCGCCCGGCCGAGCTCGGCGAGCCCGACCGAATCGATCTTAAGGCCAACCTCGGCAGCGACGACCTGCCCCCCGGTGAGGATGGCGATGTCCTGCAACATCGCCTTACGGCGATCGCCAAAGCCCGGCGCCTTGATCGCCACCACCTGGAAGGTCTTGCGGATCGCGTTGACGACAAGGGTCGACAGGGCTTCCCCCTCGACGTCCTCAGCAATGATCAACAGCGGCTTCCGTGCCTCCACGACCTTCTCCAGCAGTGGAAGAACGTCGTTCAGCGCGCTGATCTTGCCCGGATGCAGCAGCACATAGGCGTCCTCGAGGACGGCCTCCATGCGCTCGGGGTCCGTGACGAAGTACGGGGAGATGTATCCCTTGTCGAACTGCATCCCCTCGGTGAGCTCAAGCTCCAGACCGAGAGCCTGGCTCTCCTCGACGGTGATCACGCCGTCCTTGCCGATCCGGTCCATCGCCTCGGCGATGAGCTCGCCGACCTTCGCGTCCTGGGCGGAGATAGCCGCGACGTGCGCGATGACCTCCTTCGAGTCCACCTCCAGGGCCTGCTCCAGCAGGGCGTTGGAGACGGCCACGACCGCGGCCTCGATACCCGCTTTGAGCGACACCGGCGGCGTCCCGGCCACGACGTGACGCAGACCGCTGCGCACCATCGCCTGAGCGAGCACGGTCGCGGTCGTGGTGCCGTCGCCAGCGACGTCGTTGGTCTTGGTGGCGACCTCCTTGACGAGCTGGGCGCCAAGGTTTTCGTTCGGGTTGTCCAGCTCCACCTCGCGCGCGATCGTCACCCCGTCGTTGGTGATTGTCGGCGCGCCATAGGACTTGTCGATGACGACGTTGCGGCCACGCGGGCCGATCGTCACCTTCACAGCGTCCGCGAGAGCGTTCACGCCATGCTCAAGCGCATGGCGAGCGTCCTCGCTGAATGTCAGAATCTTGGGCATACGTGGTCCTCCCGAACCGGCTCAGGGCATGTCTGGCCCGTGGGCCTGTCTGATCGATCTTCGATCGCTTCGCCCAATATCCAGTCAGACAGGCTCTGGGCGTGCCTCCGGGAAATCGCTCGATGGACTCCGGGAGCAGGAACCCACACGGACGCGGAGCATGCGGGTGGGGTGCTGCGAGCGGGATTCGAGAGGCACGCCCTAACGGCGATCAGGCGTGCTCCGCCGATCCGGACGAATGCCATCCAGAACGGCGAAACACGCCCTTGGATCCTGCTGGAGACAGACCTACTTCTCGATGATCGCCAGCACGTCGCGGGCGGAGAGAACCAAGTACTCCTCGCCGGCGTACTTCACCTCGGTACCGCCGTACTTGCTGTACAGAACGACATCGCCGACCTTGACGTCAAGCGGGACCCGCTTGCCATCCTCGAACCGGCCCGGCCCGACCGCGAGCACAGTGCCCTCCTGCGGCTTCTCCTTGGCCGTATCCGGGATCACAATACCTGACGCGGTGGTCTGCTCGGCATCTGACGGCTGGACGACAATGCGATCTTCAAGTGGCTTGATTGCAACCTTGGTGGCGGTCGTCACGATCGACCTCCCCCTTCCTGCGCTGGATGAGAGAGCGACCCTGGCGGCCTGCCGTCGCGGGTGAACAGGCGCCTGTTGTCGCTGGCACTCTCGTGTGCCGAGTGCCAACTTAGCACCCGCCTCGCCCACGTCAACCAACACAGCCAGAACTGTCAAGCGAGCCCAGGCGGAAGGCGTCGGCCAACCCGCCGAGCCCGGTCGCGGCCACGGGCGGCCGGGCTGGCCACAGCGGGCCGGACTCGCCCCGCCCGGCCGATACCCGTCGTGCCCGCGCCCACAACGACGCCGCGCCAGTCCCGGTACGGGACGTCAGTCCCGGTGCAGGACGTCGGGATGCTCACGAAACCAGGAGACCGTGGTGTCAAGACCGGTCCGCAGGTCGACAACTGGTTCCCAACCGAGAACCTCGCGGGCCAGCGATATGTCCGGCTGCCGGATCGTCGGGTCATCCTCCGGCCGCGGAATGAATGAGATCTTCGATTCACTCTTGGCGACCTCACGGACGAGCTCGGCGAGCTCGATGATCGACAGCTCATACGGGTTCCCGATATTCATCGGACCAGGATGACCAGAAAACATCATCTGCACGATTCCCTCAACCAGATCATCGACGTAGATGATCGACCGGGTCTGGCTGCCGTCACCCGCCACCGTCATCGGTTCGCCGCGCAACGCCTGGGTCGCGAAGGCGGGGATCGCACGGCCGTCGTTAGGGCGCATCCGCGGCCCGTGGGTATTGAAAATCCGGACGATTCCGGTATCCACACCGTGACTTCGGCGGTAGGCCATGGTGAGCGCCTCGCCGAACCGCTTCGCCTCATCGTACACACCCCGCGGACCTACCGGGTTGACATGGCCCCAGTAGTTCTCCGGCTGCGGATGGACCTGCGGGTCACCATAGACCTCCGAGGTCGACGCCAGTATGAAACGCGCGCCTTTTTCCTTGGCCAGGCCAAGGGCGTGCAGCGTACCGATCGAGCCCACCTTCAAGGTGTGGATCGGCAGATTCAGATAGTCGATCGGGCTTGCCGGCGACGCGAAGTGCAGCACGTAGTCGACCGGACCAGGAACATGAACGTAATCCGTCACATCACAGCGGATCAATCGGAAGCACTCGCGGTCCGCAAGATGAGCGACGTTCACCGGGGTCCCCGTGACAAAGTTGTCCAGGCAAAGGACCTCATGGCCTTCGGTCAACAGCCGCTCGCACAGGTGCGATCCCAGAAAACCCGCACCTCCGGTGACAACGCTTCTTTTCATCAGGCCCCCTCCTGGTCATCGGTATTCGGTCCGCGTGACGATACGCGCACGAAGTCCCACTCCCGCGCGGAACGCGCGAGAAAGCTCGGCGGAACACCATCGAGAACAGACCCGGCGGCAGCGGCCGATGGTTTGCCCACCGATAGTCCGCCGCCATGCGGATGAAGCAGTACGACAACCACGTCACCATTGCCGCCGGCACCGCGGTAGACCTCCGCCGGAGCATCTCCCAGCGCCTGGTCCAACCAGGCCAGGAGGTCCTCCAGGCAGCCATCGGCCGCATGGGCCTCCCACATGCGCGTCACATCAACCACACCCACATCTTCGACCACGGTGGGCAAGGCACGACCAACGAGGTACCGGCACGCAACAAGGCCTGGCCAGAGAGCGCACGATCACAGTCCCGCCGGCTCTCAGAGCCGGCTACAGCGAAAGGGTCGAGGAAGCGGAAATGTCCAGCAAGGACGGGGTGACACCGGCGGCGGCCTGAAGGGAGCCCAGCGCGGCGACCATCGCGCCGTTGTCGGTGCACAATCCAGGCCGGGGCACCCGCAGGGTGATACCAGCGGCCGCACAGCGCGCCGCCGCGAGCGACCGCAGCCTGCTGTTCGCCGCCACCCCCCCACCGATCACGAGGGTGTCGACCCCGTGCGACCGGCAGGCCGCGACGGATTTGGCCGTCAGCACATCCACAACAGCCTCCTGGAACGACGCGGCGACAGCCGCGACGGGTATCGGCTCACCCGCCCGGTTGCGCGCCTCCAGCCACCGGGCCACCGCGGTCTTCAGCCCGCTGAAGGAGAAGTCGAAAGTACCGTCGCCCGCCTTCGCGCGCGGGAACGCGATCGTGGGGCTCCCGTCCCGGGCCGCCTGGTCAATGGGCGGCCCGCCGGGAAACGGCATCCCGAGCAGCCGGGCAACCTTGTCGTACGCCTCGCCCGCGGCATCGTCGACCGTGGCCCCGAGCGGGATCACCTCGCCCGTGGCGAGGTCCGGCACCAGCAGCAGGGAGGAATGCCCGCCGGAGACCAGCAACGCCATGGACGGGCCGGGCAATGGCCCGTGCTCAAGGGTGTCCACCGCGACATGCGCGGCCAGATGATGGACCCCGTAAAGAGGGACGTCGAGCGCGAACGCGTATGCCTTGGCCGCGGCCACTCCGACGAGCAGCGCCCCGGCCAGGCCCGGACCGGCGGTGACCGCGATCGCGTCCACGTCACGATGGCGCAGCCCCGCCTGGGACAGTGCCCGGTCGACAGCCGGCACCATCGCCTCGACGTGCGCACGGGCGGCGATCTCCGGGATCACCCCGCCGTAACGCGCGTGCTCGTCCACAGATGACGCGAGGGTGTCCGCGAGCAGAAGCCCGCCCCGGACCAGGCCCACTCCGGTCTCGTCGCACGAGGTCTCAATACCCAGCACCAACGGCGCGTCACCCCGCACCGACGGCCCGTTACCCCGTACCGGGGGGACGTGGCCGGCGCGGACTCCGCTCACCGGGACACCGTCGACTCCACCGCGTCAAGCATCTCGCCGTAGTCACGGGTGTCTATGTGACGGGCCGACATCACGTAGGCGTCGGCCCCTGACGGCTGGTAGTAGCCCCTGCGCAGGCCGAGATCGACGAAGCCGAACCGGTGGTAGAGAGCTCGGGCCGTGCTGTTGTCGGTCCGTACCTCCAGGTCACAACGGCGCGCACCGCACATCCGGGCATGGCGCAGCAGAGCGGCCAGCAGCCGGGTGCCCACCCCGTTGCCGCGGGAGCCCGCGGTGACGCCGAGAGTCTGCACATAGGACTCGCCGTCGTGGACGGCAAGCCCGCCGTAACCGACGACTTGCCCGGCGCGCACAGCGGCCAGATAGTGCCGCGCCAGTCCCTGTGCCAGCTCCGACCAGAACAGCTCGGCCGTCCAGGCGTCCTCGGCGAAGATGTCCCGTTCCAGCTCGACAACATCATCGAGATGCCACCAGCGCAGGCGCACAAGCGCCACCTCGCCACGCCCAGGTGCCGGCGAATCCTCGGTCACCGTGTCTGTCCTGATCGTCAACTGGCCGGTCACACAGCCACCGCTTTCGGCGGGCGCGGTTCGGCCGCGTCCGGCCGGCGCAGGTACAACGGGACGAGCGGCGCGGGCGGCCGGCCGGCCAGAACGTCCGCGCCGGCCAGGCGGGCGAGGGTGACCGGGGACGGATACCCCGGGCCGGCCACCGGCTCCACCGGCTCCCCGAGGCTGGCGAAAACGTCCGGGTACAGCTGCGCACCCGGTCCGGCCACCCGGCAGACCGCCATCTCCCGCAACTCGTCGACAACGCTCCCCGGTCGGCCCACGGACGGCCCGGCCACCCGCTCACCGTTGTCGTACACCGCCCAGTACACCTCCCGGCGCCGCGCGTCGGTCGTCACGGCCACCCTGCCCGACGTGTCGGCGCCGATGCCGTCCAACGAGCACACGCCGTAGGCGGGCCGGCCGAGAGCGTCCGCGAAGGCGGCCGCGGTCACCACGCCGACCCGCAGACTCGTGAACGGCCCCGGCCCGAGGCCCACCACCAGCGCGTCGAGATCGGCCGGGCATGCCGACGCCTCATCCAGCGCCTCCCGGACCAGCGGTACCAGCAACTCCGCGTGCCTACGTGGATCCACGACCTGACGTGCCGCCCTACGGGTCACCCGCACAACGCCCGTGCCGGCGACCGGCTCGGCCCATTCGACGTTCGCGAGAGCGACCGAACAGGCAGGTGTCGCCGTGTCAACAGCGAGAAGCAGCACGCCTGACAGCCTAGCTGGCCGGTCGCGCCGATCAAATCGCATGATCAAACAATTCCGGCCCGCGGCTGTTGCGGTCGGTGACCGAGCTATTCCCCGGCCGCCGCCCACAACGACCGCAGGCGGGTTGACCATTCACCGTCGCTGCCAGCCATCCGGACGACGCGGACGCCCCCGTCGCCACAGTCCTCGGCGCCAGCGCCGAGCCCCGGCACGGCTTCGGGCGACCGCTCGATCTCGACCCGCAGATACGTGCTGGCCAAGCCCTCCACCAGTCCCGAGCCCCACTCGACGACCGTCACGGACGTCTCGATCTCGGCGTCGAGGTCGATGTCCTCGACCTCGACGACCGCACCCAGCCGGTAGGCGTCCACATGCACCAGGGGCACCCGGCCGTCATCGTGCACCCGGGCGATCACGAAGGTCGGCGAGGTGACCGCCCCGGTGACACCCAGCCCGGCGGCGATGCCCTGGACGAGGACCGTCTTGCCAGCGCCGAGCGGCCCGGCAAGTATCACGAGGTCTCCGGCTCGCAGCCCGCCGGCCAGCCGACGGCCGACAGCACGCATGGACTGCGCTGTCGGAGCCTCGACCAGCCAGGCCTCTCCGTCGCTTCGGGCGACGGAAGAGACAGGCCAGGGCGGGCCGGTCACGATGTCCGGGTCCGGAGGTCGTCCGGGCCGTGGTCATGGCGGGCGGGCGCGGCCTGGATGCGGGACCCCGGCGGGCGCGGCAGGCCTCGCGGCCGGGCCGTCGCCCGGTTCACCAGCGCGCGCAGTGCCTCGTTGACCTCGTGGGGGCGCTCAAGGGTGACAGCGTGCCCAGCCCCCGCCAGAACCACCAGGTCCGCCTCGGGGAGGAGCTCGCTCAGCGTCCGGCTGTGCTCCAACGGGGTCATGACGTCAGCGTCACCGACGAGGATCAGCGTCGGGGTCGTCACCAACGCCGCCGCGGCGGCGATCTTGTCATGGTTGATCAGCGCTGGGAGGAAGGCTGCCATCACGTGCAGCGGCGTCGCGGCCACCATCTTCTCCAGGAAGGACACCAGCGGCGGCCCGACCGCGGCCGAGCCGAAGCCGATCCGACGGGTCGCGGCCCACGCTACCTGACTGCCATGGCGGCGGCCCCGCTCCAGCAGCGTGGGGGCGTACCGCATGCCGACCGCGAGACCGGGCAGCGTGGTGCGCAGCATCTTCGTCGCCGCCACCGGCAGGCCGAAGGTGACCGTGGCCAGGCTGCCCGCGCTGGTCGACAGGAGCCCGACCCCGACGATCCGGCCGCCGAACAGCTCCGCGTGCGCGTCGGCCAACGCGAGAATCGTCATTCCGCCCATCGAGTGCCCGACGAGGAGCACCGGTCCAGTCGGCACCACCTGGGCCAGCACCTGATACAGATCATCACCGAGCTGCTCGATCGTGCACGCCGCGACGTCCGATGCGCCGGACAGACCGTGGGCCCGCTGGTCGTAGAACACCAGCCGGCCACATTCGGCGAGCTCTCGACGTTGGAACGTCCAGAAGTCGAGGCTGACGCAGAAGCCGTGGACGAAGACGAGGGTGAGCGCGGCACCGGGATCCCCGACGGCCTCGACGTGCAACGGCACGCCGTCCGAAGCGACCACGGTGGTCGGCTCCCCCCCGACCAGCGGCACAAGATCGTCGTCTCCCGGCTCGGCCAGCGGTCCCTCCCCCGGCTCGGCCAGCTCGGCTGTCCGGCCGGAACGGGGCCGGACCCGCCGCCGCGCCGCCGCGCCGGCAACGACAGCCGCGGCAAGCCCGGCGAAGGTCACCGATCGCGCGGCCCGCGAGCCGGCGACAGCGCGGCCGCCGCGGGCAAGCATCCGCCCGGCGCCCAGCGCCTGGGCCGAAGCTGCCGCCCACGGCCCACCGGGCGGCAGGCCGTCCTCATCGAGCGGCACGCTCACGGCAGACCGTTTTCCAGCCCGGCGGAGCCAGCCGGCCCGGCCGGCCCGGCCGAGTTGGCCACGCGGGGGGCGTTCACGTACACCCTCGGGACCCGGGCGCCGATCCTCGTGACAATCTCGTAATTGATGGTGCCGAGGGCGTCCGCCCAGTCGGTGGCGGTCGGCTCGCCGTGCGCCCCCGGCCCGAACAGGACGACCTGGTCGCCCGCTTGGACCGGATCATCGCCGACATCCACGACGAACTGGTCCATGCACACCGTCCCGGCGATACGCCGACGGCAGCCGGCCACCAGCACCTCGGCCGTGTTGCCCGCCGACCGGGGTACGCCGTCGGCGTACCCGAGCGGCACCAACGCGAGAGTCGCCTCGGCCGAGGTGGCATAACGGTGGCCATAAGACACCCCGCATCCCGCCGGTACCCGTTTGACCAGCGCCAGCCGCGCGGTGAGCGTCATCGCCGGACGCAGGCCGAGGGCTGCGGGAGAACCGGCCCGGGGCCCAGGCGACAGGCCATACACGGAGATTCCCGGCCGGACCAGGTCGAAGTGCGCGTCCGGGCTGAGCAGGGTCGCGGCCGAGTTGGCCAGGTGCCGTACGAACGGTCGCAGACCGGCCTTCTCGGCGACGGCCACCGCATCCGCGAAACGGCCGATCTGTGCACGGACGGTCGGATGACCAGGTGAGTCCGCAAAGGCGAAGTGGCTCCACACACCGACCACGTCGATCAGGCCGTCGGCGGCAAGCGCCGCCGCCGTGTCACACAGGGCTGGCCAGCTCGCCTCGGTCGCCCCCGCCCGGTTCAGGCCGGTGTCGACCTTCAGGTGGACGCGCGCGGCACGGCCGGTCAGCCGCGCGGCCGCGGCGATCTCCGCCAGCGCCCAGGGTGCCGACGCGGACAGGTCGATGTCGGCGGCGATCGCCTGCGCGAGCCGCTCCCCGGGAGTGACCAGCCACGCCAGCACCGGCGCCGTGATCCCGGCGGCGCGCAGCGCAAGTGCCTCCGCGATGACCGCGACCCCCAGCCAGCTCGCGCCGGCCTCCAGCGCCGCGCCCGCGCAGGCGATCATTCCATGGCCGTAGCCGTCGGCCTTCACCACCGCCATGGTCGCGGCGTTCCCCGCTCGGGCGGCCAGCGTCGCCACGGACTCACGGACCGCATCAAGATCTATAACCGCGCACGCGGGCAGGTCCTCACTCTGCGGTGTCATCCTGTGCCTTCCTGACCCGCCCAGAGCAGCCTGGCCGCCCCCGGACGCGCGATTCTCAGCCTTAGAGCGACCGGCAACAGGGGACGCGGCGTCGCGGGGCTAGGGCACGCACCTCACCGCGTTGTCGTCGGTCGCCACCCAACACCAGGGTGACTCCCTCCTCCGCCTCGCGATGCACGCACCCCAGCCCCGCTCCTTGATCCACGCCCCTATTGCCGGGCGCTCTTATTCCGCGCGGCCGCCGGCCACCCGCGCACGTACTCCGACGGTAACAAGCAGCGCCCGGCCGGATCACACCGAGGCGCTACATCCGGCTCACATCGCACCCCGGCGGGGCGAGCTGGCAGGACCAGCCACGGTTCGGTCAACGGCTGCCGCCGGCCCGGCGGCTCCCGCGGGCCGCCAGCATCGGAACCAGCTCGGAGGCAGCCAACGGATGGCCGGCCCGTTGCGCCGCCCGGCCGTGTAGATGCGCGCCCACGCTGCCGGCGTCCAGCGGAGTCAGCCCACCGGCGAGCAGTGAGCCGCACAGCCCGGTCAGGACGTCGCCGCTGCCCGCCGTCGCCAGCCACGGCGTCCCGGTGGTGTTCACCCGTGCCTGCCCGCCCGGGTCGACGATCAACGTACGGCTGCCCTTGAGGAGCACGGTCACCCCGAGTTCGGCGGCGACGCGCCGCGTCATCCCCAACCTGTCCGCGGCCAGTTCCTCGGCAATCGCCGCGGCCTCCCGGTGCGACGACGCCTCGACCAACCGGACGAACTCGCCCTCGTGTGGCGTGAGCAGTGTCGGCGCGGCCCGATCCCGCAGCGCGGCAACCGCCCGGGTATCTCCCGCCAGCGCGCCCAGCGCGCCCGCGTCAAGCAGCACAGGCAGCTCGCCGGCCAGCAGGGCCACCACCACCCGGGCCGTCTCGCCGTCCGGCGGCAGGCCAGGACCGACCGCCCACGCCTGCACCCGGCCGGCCGCGACAACCGCCTCGCCGTCACCAGGGCCGATCTCGGTGACCACAGCCTCGGGATGCGCGCGACGCACGTGATCGGCGGCGGCCCCGGTGCTCACCACCCGCAGATAGCCCGCGGCCCCACGCAGCGCCCCGCCGGTGGCGAGCACCGCGGCACCCGGATAGGCGTCGCTGCCGGCAACCAGCCCCAGCACGCCCCGGGTGTACTTGGAGTCCGTAGGGCGGGGGCTTGCCAGCAGCTGGGCCGCCTCGGCGTCATCAAGAGCGACCAGATCCGGCGGAGGAAGCGTCAGCCCGATGTCGACGAGCTCCACCCGGCCCGCGTGGTCGGCCCCCGGCGAGATCAGCAGCCCACGCTTGTGGGTTCCGAACGTCACGGTGCTGCTCGCGCGGATGGCCGCGCCCGCCACCGCGCCGGTGTCGGCGTCCACCCCGCTCGGGACATCCACGGCGACGGTACGCCCGGCCGGGGACAGCCCGGCCAGCCGGGCGTGGCCCGCACGCAGGTCACCCTTCCCCCCGATACCGAGCATGCCGTCGAGGACCAGGTCCGCCGCGGTCAGCAGGCCGGCGGCGGTGTCATCGCCGACCGGCCGGCCAGGAAGCGGCGGCCATGCGCCGGCCGGGCCTGGACCGGGCAGGCAGTGCAGGCGCCCGCCCGCCGCGAGCAGTGCCGCGGTCCCGGCTGGATGCGTACGCCCGGGAGCAAGGGCGTCCACCCGGGCGCCCCTGGCCGCCAACCGCGCACCCGCCCACAGCGCGTCACCGCCGTTGTCACCGCTCCCCGCGAGGATGACGACCCGGGCGCCATACACCCGGCCGAGCCTGCGCGCCGCATGCGACAGCAGGCCGTGGACGGCCCGCTGCATCAGCGCGCCCGGCGGCAGGCCGGCGAGCAAAGGCGCCTCGGCATCCCGCACCTGGGCTACCGAATGTGCGAATCTCATAGCCGTCATGCTCGCCGCGGAGAAGGTGCTCCGTCGAACCGTCGGACGCACATCCCAGACCTCCGTCAGCGCTCCTCGGCAACCGGTGGGCCACCACAGCCGAGGTCAGTTCTCGGTAATCACAAATGCGATCGCCACGCCACCGTCATGGGTCAGGGACAGGTGCCACGAGCGGATGCCAAGGCCCTCCGCCACGGCCGCCACAGTGCCACTGAGCCGCAGTCGCGGACGCCCGCTCGGGTCGGTGACGACCTGGGCATCGTGCCAGGACATCCCGGGCGGCGCTCCCAGCGCCTTGGCGCACGCCTCCTTCGCGGCAAATCGCGCGGCAAGCCGTTCGGGCGCCTCGACAGCCCGCTCGCCGCTGGTGAACAGCCGATCGGCGAGCGAGGGGGTTCGGCGCAGCACGGCGGCGAACCGCTCGACGTCGACGACATCCACCCCGATACCCACCACCGCCATGGACCCGAGCCTGTCACGTCCAGCATCGCCAGGGCGGCTCTGGCAGAGTGGCGTCGGGCGTGAGCTGCGGCCCGAGGTGTCGGGGCCCTGTGCCTGCCGGTGGCAGGTCTCGTAGAATTGCCCGATGATCGTCAACCAGTCGGGGTCAAACGGACATGACGACATCGCCATCACCCCGTTGCACGCCGTTTTCGACGAGGACGAGTGCGCTCGCCTCGCGGGCCTGGGAGAGTTCACCCGCGGCGTCGCCCTCGCGTTGCAGGGCCGAGTCGGCGATCTGCGGATCCGGCCGAGCAGTGCCTCCGGCACCGTGGACGGTGACCAGCCCACCCAGACCCAGCTGTCAGTGATCGATGGGACGCCGGGGTCGACCTGTACATGTCCGACAGGTGCCGTCGAGCAGTTCTGCGCACACGCGGTCGCGCTGGCGCTCGTGGCCACCGGGGCGATCGACCCGGGTGAGGACGACGACGACTTCGACAGCAGCGATGACGGCTTCTACGACGCCGACGGCCAACCGATCGACCTGCGGGATTTCCTCGAAAGCCTCGACGGGCCCGCGCTGGTCGATCTGGTGGTCGATCTCGCCGCCGTCAACGACGTGCTGGCGATGGACCTGCGCGAGGCCGCGACCCGCTGGCGGCGCCCGCGCCCGACCAGCGGCCCTGACCTGGCCTAATCCCGTCCCGTCCGGTCAGTGACGGTCCGCGGCTGGGGTGGCACGCTGCTGGGGTGGGCATGGAAGAGGACCAGCCGGACGGGCTGGCGCGGGTGGACTTCTTCATCTCCTACACCAGCGCGGACGAGGCATGGGCGACCTGGGTCGCCGAGGTCCTGGAAACCGAGGGCCGCACAGTGGCGGTGCAGGCGTGGGACTCCCCCACCGGGGAGAACTTCGTCCTATGGATCAAACTGCGGATGGACACCGCCGCCCGCACGATCGCGCTCTGCTCCCCGGCGTACTTCGACTCGCACTGGTGCACCCAGGAATGGACCGCGGCGCTGGCCGGGAGGAAACTCATCCCGCTGCGCGTCGCCGACTGCACGATCCCCACCGTGCTGGCCACGATCGGCTACCGCGACCTGCACCGTTTGGATGAGGCCACCGCGCGGCGCCGGCTGCTGGAAGCCACCGCGCTGGTCCCGGTCGCCCGGGTGTCGACCGGTTTCCCCGGCAGCTTCACCCCGCCCCCAGCCCCGGTGACAGGCACCGCATTCCCCGGCCAGTTACCCACCGTGTTCACGGTCCCAGCCCGCAACCGGTACTTCACCGGCCGCGCGACGCTCCTGGGCCAGTTACGGGCTGGCCTGGCCGACGGGGTATCGATAGCGGTCACCGCTCTACACGGCCTCGGTGGCGTCGGGAAAACCCAACTCGCGATCGAGTACGCCCACCGGTACGCCGCCGACTACTCCCTGATCGGTTGGATTGACGCCGAACAGACCGATCTGATCGGCGAACAGCTCGCCGCCCTCACCCCCCACCTCGGGCTACCCACCACTGGGCGGATTGGTGACGACGCCGCAGCCGTGCTGGACTGGCTGCGCCGGCATCCCGGCTGGCTTCTGATCTTCGACAACGCCAACGAACCGGCCGGGCTACGGCCCTGGCTCCCCGACGGCCCCGGCCATATTCTGATCACCTCCCGGTATCCGGGCTGGGGCGGGCTCGCCGACCGCATCGACGTCGATGTCCTACCCCGCGACGAGGCGGTCGCCCTGCTGGGCCGGCGTATCCCCGGCATCGGCCCCACCATCGCCGACCAGCTTGCCGACGACCTCGGTGACCTGCCCCTCGCGCTGGAACAGGTCGCAGCCTACCTTGACACCACCGGGCTGGCTCCCGCCGATTACCTGGCGAAGTTCCGCAGCCGACGGGCTCAGATGCTCACCCGCGGGGTCGATCTCGTCTATGGCCGCACCATCGACACCGTCTGGTCCCTCGCCCTCGACCGCCTGCGCGCCCACTGCCCCGCCGCGGTGGCAATGCTGGACCTGTGCGCTCACTTCGGCCCCGAACCCATCCCGCTGGCCCTGATCAATGATCATCCTGATCTGCTCGGCTCACCGCTGCATGACGTGGTGGCCGGCACCGACCCCAGCGCGGATCTCGATGACATCCTCGGCGCGGTCCTTGCCTACAGTTTGGCCCGGCGCGACAGCGACACGATCCAGCTGCATCGTCTCGTCGCGGCCGTCATCCGCGCCCACCAGCCCTCCGCCCTCGCCGAGAGCGCCGCCTCGACCGTACGGGCGTTGCTGGCCGCCCACCAGCCCGACGGCTATCGGGATCCGGCAGGCTGGCCACGGTGGGCTGTCCTCGCCCCGCAGGTGCTGACCGCCCCGGCCCTGCATCCCGACAGCCCCGCGGTCGACATCGGCCACGACGCCCGTCAGTTGCTGCTGACCACCGCCTACTACCTGGACGCCCGTGGGGACTCCCGCGCCGCCGGGACACTGGGCCGTATCCTGCACACCCGCTGGTCCACCGCCCTTGGCGACGAGCACCCCGACAGCCTCGCCGCCGGCTACTGCATAGCCGCCGCCTACCGCCTCCGCGGCAACTACCAGGCCGCCCGCGTCCTGAACGAAGACACCCTGACCCACCTACGACGAGTCCTCGGCGACGACCACCCCAACACCCTGACCTCGGCGAACAACCTCGCCGCCGACCTACACGCACTCGGCGACCTCCAAAGCGCCCGGGAGCTGAACGAGGACACGCTGGCCCGTTCACGGCGTGTCTCTGGCGACGACCACCCCAACACCCTGCGCTCGGCCAACAACCTCGCCCTCGACCTACACGCCCTCGGCGACCACCAGGCCGCCCGCACCCTCAACGAAGACACCCTGGCCCACCGGCGGCGGATCCTCGGCGACGACCACCCCAACACCCTGGGCTCGGCAAACAACCTCGCCCTGGACCTGCGCATGCTCGGCAACTACCAGG
>NZ_CAKJTM010000013.1:0-3663 GCF_917627345.1 Protofrankia sp. CiP3
AAGCGTAGTTCGTTCTGTAGGTCAGCGATGTGCTGGCGGGTGCGGCATTGCTCCCGCCGCCGGAGGGCGCCGCTGTGGCCGGGATCGAGCTCGAGGACAGCTGTATAACTGCGGATGGCAGTGGGCCAGTCCCCGGCCTGCTCGGCGGCGTCGGCGGCCTGGTAGGCGGCGGTCGCACGCTGCCGGGTATGGCAGTCTTTATGGCGTTCGGCAGCATCGGCAAAATGTACGTCGAGGGTGAGTAGACTGTCGAACAACGGCAAGGCCTGGTCGTAGTGTCCGGTGCGGAACTTGGCCATGGCCTGCTGGTAGAGGGCGCGAACGGCGGCAGTCTGGGCAGCCCTTTCGGCTGACGGCGCATCCTGCTGCCGGGTCGACGCGACCGTGTCAGTGACAGTGAACAGCGATGAGTCCTGGCCATGTTCTCCACGGAGATAGAGCACGGGGGTGGCCCATTCCAGGGTGGTTGCATTGGCGCCGGCGATACCGATCCGGCCGACGCGTACGGCCTCGCTGATGCTTCGGTTGGTGGCGATAGCCTGGTAAAAGCCGGCGGCGAACGCTTTGGCGGCCGGGTCGCTGACCGCGAACTGCATAGCCACCGCAGCCGACACTCCGGAGCGGACCAGAGCGGCCGCAGTACTGGAGAACAGGTCATCTACGGCGGCCTGCCCGGACGCGCAGGAGTTGAGCACGATCAGCCGCAGCGCTGGGGTTTGGATACTGAGCAGCTGTCTGAGCCGATGTGCGCTGACCCAGTTAGCGCGGTGATCGGCGCCTTCCAACGCGATGGTGCCCTCTCCGGCGGTCTGGTCGAATCCGCCGTGGCCGATGAAATGGACCGCGTGCCACGGCCCCTGCAGCAGGATGTGCTGCAGATCTTCCCAACGGGCGCCGGGTGCCCACTCCAGGTGCACTCGTCCACCGAGGTCGGTAAGGGCCTCGCTCAGCCGGGCCTTTTCCCCGTCGGTGTCCAAGGCAGCCAGATCCCGCGGAGCCGTTACCAGGCCGAGCACGCGCAGCGGCGGCTTGATGACCGGCGCGCCCGGAGTTGGGACCGGCAGGTGGCGGATCAGCGGCTCGTACTGGCACAGATAACCGCCGGATTCTGGGTCGAACAGCATCTCCCAGGGCAGCGCCGCCAGCTCCGGCGCTCGTAGCCGCAACACCACCCGTAGCAGTTCGCCGTTCTGCTGGGCGGTCTCTGTCGCAGCAGCATACCGGCCATAGACCGGACCGCCGACTAGTGCGGTGAAAAGCTGCTGGCCAATCTCCCGAACAGGGACCTCGAGCGCCGGCAACCGCCCGCGGGTAGTTGGTGCCGCTGACGCGAGCAAGGCCATCTGCAGTTCCCGACGCCGGCATAGCAGCTTCTCGACGTCCAACCGGAGCAGCCCAGACGCCTCCCCGCCGGTGGAGGAACGCACAGTCACTGGGTAGCCGCCCGAGCTGACAGCTTCCGCGATCTCGATCTCGATGCTGCAAACCATGACGATTCCGAAGTAGGTAGGGGACACGCCGCACCGTGGTTTTATCGGTGCCTTGGCGGCCCGGCGAGATAGCCTCAAGCAGGATTGTCAGTGACTTGGCGTAGTGCCGCCATTCGGCGAATGATCGGAGCGAACGGATGGTTGCGGTGGAGTTCCCGCTCGAGGACGGTGGCGTCGTGCTCGTGCAGGTCACCGACGAACCCGGCGCCGTCGTCACCCGGGGCGGCCTGGGCGGGCCCGAGACGATCGAGCGGGCGGAACGCACCTTCGATGCAGCCCTGGCCACGATCCGCACTGTCGCTCAAACGGTTCTCCGACAACTCCAGCCCCTTACCCGTTACCCCGACGAGATCACCGTCACCTTCGGCCTTGAACTCACCGCTAAGTCCGGCGCCCTGCTCGCCGCTGCGGGTGCAACCGCGCAGCTACAGGTTGGACTGACATGGCGGCCGCAGACAGCGGCCCCTGGCCAGCTGGGGTCGGCCGGCGTTGATGTCTCCCGTGTCGAGAGAGAAACGGAATCCGACTGATGCGAACGAGTCAACCTCGAAGACCAGCCGTTTTCCCGACCGGTGGTGCGGCAGCCCCGGAATCGATCGTTCCGCGACGAGGAGGCCCGTCGATAAGGAATGAAGCTGCCAGCAAGCGTCCGTAGCGGACAATGATAGGTTGAGGGCATATTTACGATCTCTCTATCTCGGGGCCACGATGAGTTGCGACGTTCAATTCTTCTGTCCACAGGGAGCGGACAGGACTGTCGTGGCACGCTCATAATCAGGTCACTGACGGTGAAGGGTGAAGGTGTAGAAGAGGGAGATCGGCCAGAGGGCGGTGGCTACGAACGCGGTGAGTAGACTCGGAAAGACGTGATGATCCCAATCCTGGATGTGCCAATAATCCTGAAAGGTGACGATCAACCCGATCGCCAGATACAGCAGGATCCCGAGAAAGATGCCGCGGTACGTGCGCGTCCTAGTCCGATTCCTGGTGACCACGGTAACTCCTTAGCTTCGACCACCACGCCGATCCCATTACTACCGGCACTGACCCGCACGGTGCCGAGCATTTCTGTAACGTCCTCGTGTACGGGCTGGGCTGGGCCCGCGTTCACGGGAGCAACCAGTCGTACCCCACAACCTGGCGGAGAAAAAGAGAGCATCCGGAAGGCTTGACCCCACCGCTCGCTCCTTCAAGGGTAACGGGCCTATCCGGTTGGACGTGTCCCTCCGCCCGGCCGTATCATCCGCGCCGAAGTGTTCATTCCCAGGATCGCCATCCTTATTCAAAAAAATCAGAAAGATCAGGCACCGCGCCGTGTCAGAGGACGCATGGCGCTGCCGGTTCCCGCCGGTCCCGGAGGTACTCAGCATGGACGACTGTGCGCTGCGGCGAGGCCGCCGGTACGCAACCCTGGTGATCGACGCCGTTAGCCACCGGCGCGTCGATGTGCTGCCCGACCGCCGGGCCGCCACCGTGGCGGCCCGGCGGCGCGAGCATCCCGGGGTTCGGGTGGTGTGCCGCGACGGATCGACGTCCTACGCTGGGTATGACAGCACTGCTCGAGTGCGCCCGCCGTCTGGGCTGGTCGCGCGGCACCGTCACGCGCTATGCCCGGGCGCAGAGCCGGCCGAGGCCCTGCGGCGTCCCGCCACACGCTGGTCGACCCCTAACGCGACCATCTGCGCCGCCGAGCCCGCCGTGGCGGTCACCCGCCTGCTGGCCGAGATCCGCGAGCAGGGCTATCCGGGTAGTGCCACCCTGCTCGTGCGCTCCCTCACCCAGAGACGCGCCGACCCGCACGCACCCCGGCTGTCCCCGCGTCGACTGGTCAGCTGGCTGGCGAGTAGGCCCGCCGACCTGCGGCGGCACCTCGGGTGACCTGGTCGCGAGCTGCCCGCAGATGACCGTCCTGGCCGCCCGGGTACGCGCGTTCGCCATCCTGCTCACCGAGCGCCGCGGCGAGGACCTCGACATGTGGATGAAGAATGTACCGGGTGACGACCTGCCCGCCCTGCATACCTTCGTCGCCGGACTGGCCCTGCCCTCCAGCAACGGCCCCATGGAAGGCATCAACACCACGACGAAACTGATCAAACGTCAGATGTACGGCCGCGCTGGTTTCTCCCTGCTCCGGCAGCCGCGCGTGTGGGCCTGTAAGAACAACGGTGTAACA
>NZ_CAKJTM010000013.1:4006-55304 GCF_917627345.1 Protofrankia sp. CiP3
GTCCCGCGCGTGTTTCTCAGCCGGTGAGGAGGGTGATGGTGCGGCCGGTAGGGCTGGTAGCGGTGGTAAGGGCGGTGCGTTTGTCGATGTCAGGGGCGTCGGGGCGCTGGTCAAAGATGAGCAGGGTGCCGCTGCCCAGGCCGAGGCGGTCGAGATAGCGGTCGAGTTGTTTCAGGCCCTGGTTGAGCGGGTTGGGCCTGCCCTCGCGCCAGACCTTGAGTTCGGCGGCCTCGCGCTGCACGTGGCGGGTGCCGCCGGGGGTGGTGTGGGGCCAGCGGATGTTCAGGTCGATACGGCCGGAGCCGACGGCGTATTCACGTTCCACGTAGCCGCCACCGTTCACGACGCGCTGCAGGTAGCCCATGAAGATCAGCTGTGGGGATGCTTCGTCGTAGTAGCCGCGGCGGGTGAGGAACTCGCCGTGTTCGATCCACCAGTCGGCGAACTCGGTGAGCATCTTCGGGAGGTCGAAGGTGCCGTCCGGGCGGACGAAGGATCGCGGATCGGCGGTGACGCTTTCCTGGATCCGGCTGGCCAGGACTCGGACGATCACCTCGCGGTAGATCGGGTTCGCGATGCGGACTGGCGCGTCCGGCGCGATGAGGCCGAGGTCCCGGACGTAGCTGACGTCGTCGTCATAGGGTTCCAGGTCGAGGATGTCGCCCGCCAGCACCGGGCCGAGGACCTTCTGGACGCGCGGCTCGGCGAGTTTGGCCGCGAGCGAGTCCAGGTGGGTCGCCCGGGTGAGGATGAGCCGTTCCTTGGCCGTCTCCAGGTGCTCGACCGTGATCGGCTGTGTCACGGGAACGGCGAGTTTTTCGATGACCTCGCGGGCGAGGGCGTTGACGAGCCATGGTTGGCCAGCGGTCAGCTCGTAGGCGTGGTCGACGGCTCCGGGGGCGAAAAGCTGGCCGGTGTCGGCGGTGTGCTGGCTGTACAGCTCGGCGACCTCGACCGGGGTGAAGTCGCCGAGCCGCAGCGACTCAATCTTGATGGTGAACGGGCTGGATGTTCCCAGCCGGGACGGGTCGCCCCCGGCGGCGGTCTGGTAGTCGCGGACGTCGCGTAGGCCGCAGAGCGCAACTGACCACGGGAACGGTGCGGGGCGGCTGTTGTAGCCGTCGCGGAGCTGGCTCAGGACGCTGAGGAGTGACTGGCCGCGCAGCGCGTCGATCTCGTCGAAGAACAGCACCAGCGGCCGAGGGCACGCGTGCGCCCACGCACGCAACGCGTCGACGATCAGTGTGCCGTCCGGCACCTCCGGCCAGGGTGGTGGATGCACCGGGGCTGGCAGCGAGTCCTGCGCGCCTGCCCGGATCCGGCTGAGGATGGTGCGGGACGCGGAGCCGTAGTCGTCGTCGGCTGCCCGGGCCGCCTCACAGGAGAAGTGCAGCGCGGCGTAGCGGCCCTGAGCGGTCAGCTCACGCGCGAGCGCGTGTAGTGCCGTCGTTTTGCCCGTCTGGCGCGGCGCGTGCACGACGAAGTAAGCTTTCAGATCGACCAGGCCGGGGGCCTCCGGCAGCCGGGACAGCGCTGGGATCATGTAATGTTCGGCCGGCAGGCACGGGCCGGCCGTGTTGAACCGACGCACCATCGGCTCTCCCTCTTTATAGCGTGTCTGGTCGCTGCCTGCTCCGCGTACCACCCTATGCGTGATCGATGACCAGCCGGACCCGGCTCTGGGCGAGTTCAAACGGTCGCAGCGACACTCCGATAGGATGATCGCTCCCGACGTGGTTTTCGCCGTTCTGCTGGCATCTCTCCCTCAAGGCCCTCAGCGGCACGTGACCGAGCGGGCTCGGGTACCGCTCGCATAACCCGATCAGCGCGCGACGGCGCACCCGTACCACCACCGCACACCATGACCGGATACCGGGCGGGAATTGATCGACAACCTGACCGGCAACCCGGCACCGGGCACCGGGCACCCGGGAGGCGCCCCGCCTGAGAACCGGATTCCACCGGACGCATGCGGGCCCCGGCCGGAATACGTTCCCCGCGTGTCCCCGACCGCGCCCCGAATACCTGTGATCGTCGGCGCCGCGGACCTCCGCGGCGACGGCAGCGAGCCCTGCGAGCTCATCGCTCAGGCTGCCCACAATGCCGTCCCCGCCGCACTGTTGAGCGCGCTGGACGCGATCCTCATCGTCGGTGTCCTGTCGTGGAGCTATGACGACCTGCCCGCCGAGGTCGCGCGGCTCGTCGGTGCGGCGCCTGGCCATACCCTGCACAGCGAAGTCGGCGGCAACCAGCCGCTCGCCCTCATCGAGACCGCGGCCCGCCTCATCGCCGCGGGACAGATCGACGCCGCGCTCGTCGGCGGTGCCGAATCAGCCGCGTCCCTGGCGCGGGCCAACAAGTCCGGCAATCCGCCGGCGTGGTCCGACCGACCAGGCGGGCCCGTACGGCTGCCCAGCTCCGTCCGCGGCACCGCGGAGATGCTCCGCTACGGCATCGACAGACCACTGCGTAACTACCCGCTCTTCGAGAACGCTCTACGTGCCGAACTCGGGCAGAGCTTCGAGGAGGCCCAGCGCTGGTCGGGGGAGATCCTCGCCGCGATGAGCGAGGTCGCCGTCCGCAATCCCGCGGCCTGGAAGCCACGTCGCCTCGCCCCTGCGGAGGTCTACGAGGCCACCGACGGCAACCGGATGACCTGTTGGCCCTACACCGTGTGGATGACCGCCAACCCCAAGGTCGACCAGGGTGCCGCCGTCGTGCTCTGCGACCTCACGACGGCTCGCGAGCACGGCATCCCCGACGAGCGGATCTCCCACATCTGGGCCTCGGCCGGTGCCGCCGACTCGACCGACCTCCTGCGGCGCGCCACCTTCGCTCGTTCCCCCGGCCTGTCCGCCACCCTCGACGCCTGCCTGGACCAGGCGCGGTGCACGGCACAGGACCTTGAGCACATCGACCTGTACTCGTGCTTCCCGATCGTCCCCAAGCTGGCGGCGCTGCACCTGGGGCTCGGCGAGGAACGCCCGCTCACGGTCACGGGCGGCCTGGCATCCTTCGGCGGACCGGCGAACGACTACTCCCTGCACGCGATCGTCGCCGCGCATCGCCTGCGTGGCCGGGCGCTGGTCTACGCCAACGGTGAGTACCTCACCAAACACCATGCGATGGTCATCGCACCGACGATGCCGCCGCGGCCCTGGGCTGAGCCGGCACACGTCCCGTCGGAGGCCGCGCCGGTCCCCGGGTACGTCTCGGCCGTCACCGGCCGCGGGCGGATCGAGACCTTCACCGTCGAACACGACCGGGACGGCACACCCGCCCGCGGCTGGATCATCGGCCGTGACGACGGCGCGCGGCGGTTCGCATCCGTCGTCACCGACCCGCGGAGCCTGCACGCGCTGGCCGACCCGGACCGCCAGCCCATCGGGGCGATATGCGACGTGACAGGCGCCGACGGGCTCAACACCAGCACGGTCCCCACGACGTAGGAATCCAGATGACGATCGACCACGATGCCTGCTGGATCGGCGCCGACGGCCCGAGCTCTGGAACGCCTCGTTCAGCGCCTACCTCACCTGGGACAGCGTCACCTCCGTCACCGACGCCGTCGAGCAGGGCCGCCGGCATGCTCCCGGGTGACGCGATCGCGTTCTTCCCCGTCGCCGGAGGACGGCCGCGGTGACCACGACGAGCCCGGCGACCGCGTAGGAGGACACCTGCAGCGTCCGGGCGTCGCCCGGTGGACCGGTGAAAAGGGAGACGTACACGGGGTGAACGGCGGCGGCGACGGCCAGCCATTCCAGCCGTCCCGCGACCACGGCGAGGGTCGCCAGCAGGATGCCGTACCAGGGCTGAACGGGGGTGGCGACCAGGAAAGCCGCCCCGACAAGCCACAACCCCGCCCGTTCCACGGGGATCCGGCGCGGATCGGAGCGCAGCACCACCACGGCGACCACGGCCAGCAGCGACACCGCAACGGCTTTGGCCGCGGCACCGTGAATACCGAACATCGACAGGAGCAGGAACCGGCCCCCCTGGGCATATCCCTCGACCTTCAGGTACTGCGGCAGGAAACCGAGGGCTCCAGTTCCGACGGCGAGGACGTGAGGCAGGTAGGAGAGTCCCATGACCGTGACGGCGGTACCGACCAGAGCGATCGGGCGGCGCCGGGCGGCCGCCGGGAGGAGCAGCGCCGGGTACAGCTTGACCGCCACCGCCGCGCCGAGCAGCGCTCCGGCGAGCGACGCACGGCGGCGGGTGGGTTCCGTGGCCACACCGGATTCTCCGGCCACACCTGTTCGTCCGGCCGCGGCGGATCCGGCGTGCCGCCGCGATCTGAGAGCCGCGATGCCGCTGAGCGCGAGCAGCGCGGCCAGGACGTCGACGTGCGCGTCGGAGCCGGTTTCGAGCCCGGCGAGCGGCGAGAGCGCGTAGAAAGCGGCGTAGCGGGGGTCCCGGCCCTGCGCCGCCAGCACCCTCATCATCAGAACGACCAGCCCGAGCGACGCGAGGGACGCGTAGAGCTGCATCCGGTGTTCGCGCGGCGGGCCGGGCAGGACATGCACGGCGGTGAAGTACGCCTGCGCCACCGGTGGGTAGATGGTGTGCGCGTCGGGGTAGTTCAGCCGGATACAGTGCGGGCCCCGGTGGATGGCGGCGCACCCGGCCGGGTCCGGGAACAACCAGTCGTCGCGCAGGTGGGCGAGTTCGGGGGCGAGAGGACCGTAGCGGTAGGGATCGATGCCGGCGGCCTGCACGCGACCGTCCCAGATGTAGCGGTAGAGATCGTCGGACAGCTGGGGGCCGTGGGTGAGCGCCACGGTGTGGATCGCGACGGTGCCGGCGAGCAGCAGGCCGACGGCGAGCCGGCGGGGAGCGGCCCGGATCAGCCACGCCGCGCAGGCTGTCCCGATCACCCACCAGAGCATGGTCAGGTAGAGCACGGTCATCCGGCCGGGCAGGTAGCCGGGTTGGAGCAGGATCGCCGCCTGCGTGGCGAGGATGCCGCTCAGCCCGACGACCGCTGCGACCAGGGCCCACCGGCCGCCATCCCCAGGCGTCGGGAGGCTCCGCCCGTCACGCCGACGACGTCGGGCGATGGCCGCCACGGCCCGCGCACGGCGGATCCCGTACGCATGGACGGTCCCGGCGAGCGGTTCGGCGACAGGGACGGGGGCGGGCATGGGGCGAGCCTGACAGACATGCCGGCCGGCCCCGGCGTACCGCGGTGGAGCTTCTCCGTTCCGTAAGGCTTCACCAGCGGCGGAGGCGGTGACGGCGACCTACCGTGCGTACATGCGACCGTTCATCCGGCTGTTCACCGGACGGCTTCGGGAACCGCCGACGGTCCTGCGCCGCGGGCCGTTGCGCACGGACGCGTTTTCCAGTCGCCTGCACGACCCCCGGGTGGCCTCGTTGCTGGGGATGTGGCTCGGGGTCGCTTTCGGGGTGTGTTTCCTGACCGGCCTGGTGTCACACGCCATGCAGCATCCGCCGTCGTGGCTGGTCTGGCCGTCCCGCCCGGTGTCGCTGTATCGGTTGACGCAGGGCCTGCACGTGACGACCGGGCTGGCATGCGTCCCGCTGCTGCTGGCGAAACTGTGGACGGTGTACCCGCGGCTGTGGGAGTGGCCGCCGGTCCGTTCGGTCGCGCATGCACTGGAGCGGCTCTCGATCGTGCCGCTGGTCGCCGGGGCCGTGTTCCAGCTGGCCACCGGAATCGCGAACATCGCGCAGTGGTACCGGTTCCGGTTCTTCTTCACGGTGACCCACTACTGGGTCGCCTGGATCACAATCGGCGCGCTGGGAGTGCACATCGCCGCGAAACTCGCGGTCGTGCGGGCGAACGTCGGCCGCCGCAGAGGCGAACGGTCGCGGCTGACCGACCGGGTGAGCGCTCCCGAACAGCCGGGCGGCGGCCTGTCCCGCCGTGGCCTCGCCGTCGCCGTCGCCAGCGCCGCCGGGCTGATCGTGACGACAACCGTCGGCCAGTGGGTGCCTGGCCTGTCCGGGCTCGACCTGCTCGCGCCGCGCCGGCCAGACATCGGCCCGCAGCGGCTGCCGGTCAACAGAACCGCGGCCGCCGCCCGGGTGACCGCGGCCGCCCGGGCGGCGGGCTACCGGTTGGAGGTGGTCGGCCCGCGCCCGTTCGCCCTCACCCTCGCCGGGCTGCGGGGGTTCCCCCAGCACACGTCGAGACTGCCGATCACCTGTGTGGAGGGCTGGGCCGCGGACGCCACCTGGCACGGCCCACGGCTGCGGGACCTGCTGGACGCCGCCGGCATCCCCGCGGAGGCGACGGTGCGTGTGGAGTCCCTGGAGACGGGCGGCACCTACCGGACCAGCGAGGTGAACCCGGCGCACGCCCGGGACCCGCTGACCCTGCTGGCCACCGGCCTGAACGGGGCCGACCTGGACATCGACCACGGATACCCGGCCCGGCTCATCGCACCGAACCGGCCGGGCGTGCTGCAGACCAAATGGGTACACCGGGTGGTGATGCTGTGAACGGGCAGGCACAGGCTGATCAGGCTGACCGGCGGGATCACAACGGCCGCCGCCGCGCGGACGGCGCGGCGGCGGCCGTCCTGCGTGGCGGTCTGGCCGCGGCCGGTCTGGCCGCGATCGGCTACGGCATCCACGGGCTGGTCGGGATGCGGTCGGCTACGAACCCGCCGAACGCGGCGCAGTGGCTGGTCGGTGGGATCGTGGTCCACGACCTGCTGGTCGTCCCGGTGACGATGGCGGTGGGTCTTGTGCTCACCCGGCTGGTCCCGGCGCCTTTCCGGGCGGTGCTGCAGGGTGCGTTGCTGATCAGCGGGGCGGTGGCACTGGCGTCGTTGCCACTGTGGCGTGGCTACGGCGGCCCGGCGGACAACCCGTCGGTGAACCCGCTGCCGTACGGACGGAACCTCGCGATCGTCCTCGGCCTGCTGTGGGCCTGCGCCACAGCTGTCATCGTGGTCCGCGCGGTCCGCGTCCGGCGGGCGCGGCGCAGTCACGCAAGCGCATGCGGTCCACCGGCCGGATGACAACGTCCATCAGCTCCGACTGCGACCCGCGCTTCGCCCCTCGCCTCGACCCGCGGTCAGCTCGCCGGGCAGGCGCGGTACGCAGTGGTTCTACAGACAGGTTCACCGACATCTGCCCAGGGCAGCGAAGTGCCGCCCCGGGTCGTACCACATTTCCGTAATGTGCAGGCCGGCGGTCGCGGCGAGGCCGGCGATCCCCTCGGTACCCACCAGCGACCAGGGAAACGGCCTCGACATCCGCCCGTCCGGCCCTTCCAGGCGGATCAGCGAGGGGCCGGTGGGCGTCCCGGGCGGCCCGAGCTCGATGAGCACCCGGCCGGCTGGGGCGAGCAGCCCTGCGACGCGGGCCAGCAGCCGGACCGGGTCGCCGCCGATCCCGATGTTGCCATCGGCGAGGAGCAGCGCGGACCACCGTCCCTCACCGGGTACCCTGCCGAAGACGTCGCGGCACAGCGCCGCCGCACCGGCACGACGGGCGAGGCGCACCGCGAACGGGGCCACATCGATGCCAAGCACGGGAACCCCGCGGGTGGTGAGCGCCACGGTGAGCCGACCAGGGCCGCAACCGACGTCGAGGGCCGGCCCGTCGCAACGGCGAAGCAGGGACGCGTCGCCCGGAATGAGCCCACCACGCCACTGGTCCACCGGAACCGGTTCACGACGTCCGTCCGGATGGCGTACCCACAGCGGTCCGTCGACGGACCGCAGCGCCGCCTCGTAGACGGCCATGGGGCACCAGCGGTGGATGGCTGCCGTCGTCGACCGACCGCCGGTCACCGGACCGCCGTCGGACTACTCCGGGGTGTCACGGTCTGCCGTACCACTGCGGCGAACCGTCCGTCCGGTGCGAGCCGCGCGACCGCTTGGGCGTCGGCCGCGGTGTCGACGTCCCGCAGCACCGGCAGGGTGGTGACCCGAAGGCCGGCCCGGGACAGGCGGGCACGCTGCCGCGCACCGGTGTCCGGGCGTGACGTCGGGATGCCACGCAGCAACGTGCCGTCGGGACGTCGTAGGCCGAGCGCCCACCAGCCGCCGTCGGCGGCGGGGCCAAACACCGCGTCGGCGTGGCGCAGCGCGTGGCACGCGTCGGCCAGCAGGGCCGGTGTCACCTGCGGGGTGTCCATCCCGATCAGCAGTGTCGGGCCCGCGCTGTCGTCGAAGGCCGCCGCGAGCCGGGCGTCGAACGGTCCGGACACCTGCGGCACCACCGCGATCGATGTCCGCAGCCACGGGCCGACGGTGCCCTCGAGGACGAGGACGGGCCGCAGCCAGCCGAAGCCGGGACTGCGGCTCAGCGCGCCGACCGCGGCCAGCGTGTCCGCGATCGCGGCCTCGGCCACGGCCGCCGCCTGTGCCGGGCGCAACGGTGGCGTCAGCCGGGTCTTGACCCGACCGGGCACGGGCTCCTTCGCCACCACGAGCAGTCTCACCGCAGGCTCGCGAGCAGTGCGGACATGTCGCGTACGGCGCGGACGGTGCCGAGCGGCGAACCGGTGACCTTGGATCTGCCGATCCGGGGGTGGTAGTCGACATCGGTCTCGATGATCCGCCAGTCGGCCTGTGCGGCCCGGAGCAGGAGCTCCAGCGGGTAGCCGAACCGGCGGTCGGCGATGGGCAGGCGGAGCAGATCAGCGCGGCGGGCGGCTCGCATCGGACCCAGGTCACGGACCGGGATGCCGCGTCGGCGCAGCCGCCCGGCGACGACCGCATTGCCGAGGCGGGCATGTGGCGGCCACGCCCGCGCCGAGGTGGGACGCCGCCGGCCGAGTACCAGTTCGGCCCGCCCGGCCAGCAGTTCGGTAACGAGGCGGGGCAGGTGCGCCGGGTCGAGCGAGGCGTCGGCGTCACATACGCAGACCACCTCGGCGTCCGCGGCCCGCAGCCCGGCGTGCACCGCCGCGCCGTAGCCCCGTTCCGGCACCACGACGACGACCGCACCGTGGTCCCGCGCGATCCGGGGTGATCCGTCGTGGGAGCCGTTGTCCGCGACGATCGCCCGGTATCCGGGTGGCATCCGCTCCAGGACCCAGGGCAGCGCGCGGGCCTCGTTCAGGCAGGGCAGGACCACGTCCACCGAGGCCCCACCACTGTCACATTGCGTAAGCATGATCGGGACTGTAATCGGGCGGGGATGTGATCGACCCTTATCGACCCTTACGGAACGAGGAAGAGCGCGGCGGTTCGACGCCGGAAGATTACGGAACGGGGAAATCCGTCGCCCGGGCGGGTCCGGTTGGCTGGCCGGCTCTTATCGTTACCGGGTGGCCCGTGTTCTCGTGGTCGACGACGACGCCACCGTGGCGGAGGTCGTCGACCGGTACCTGCGTAACGCCGGTTTCGACGTCGACCGCGCCGCGGACGGGCCCGCGGCGTTGCGGGTGGCCGGGACCGCCATCCCGGACCTTGTCGTGCTCGACCTCATGCTTCCCGGCCTCGACGGCATCGAGGTCTGTCGCCAGCTGCGAGAAAGTCGACCGGTTCCAGTGATCATGCTGACGGCGCTGGGTGAGGAGGCGGACCGTATCGCCGGCCTCGAATGCGGCGCCGACGACTATGTCACCAAGCCGTTCTCGCCACGCGAGCTGACGCTGCGGGTGCAGTCCGTGCTGCGGCGGGCAAACGAACTGTCGCCACCGGAGTCCGGCATGCTGCGCGCCGGCACCCTCGTCGTGGACGCGGCCGCCCGCACCGCCACCCGGTACGGGGTGATCCTCGGCCTCACGGTGCGTGAGTTCGATCTGCTGGTGTTCCTGCTGCGCCATCCCGGCCGTGCCTTCACCCGCGTCGAGCTGATGGAACAGGTGTGGGGGTGGAGCTACGGGGACCCCTCGACCGTCACCGTCCACATCCGCCGGCTGCGAGAGAAGATCGAGGATAATCCGACCGCCCCCCGGATGCTCGTCACCGTGTGGGGCGTCGGCTACCGCTACGATCCGACGCCACCGGTGCCGGCGGACGAGACGCCGTCGTGAGCGCCGAACTGCAGGTCGCCGGGATCGCGCTCGCCTGCTCGGCTGCGGCTGCGTTGACGGGGGTGCCACTGCTGCGCCTGTTACGGGGGCGGCCGCTGTGGGCCACGACGGCGGCGCTGTCGGTCGTACCGGTGGTCGCGGTGGCGGTGGGCGTTGCCGGCACCGCACGGGCCATGTTCCTGTCCGACCACGATCTGCGGGTCGTGCTGATCGTGGTCGCGGTCTCGGCAGTGGTCGCCACCGCCGCTGCGGTATGGCTGGGGCGGCCGGTTGTCGCCGCCACCGGAACACTCACCCGAGCAGCCGCCACCCTCGGTGAGCTGGAATATCATGATGCGGGCCGGGTCCCAACGGCCGAGCTCGCCGCATTGGCCCGCACCCTGGACGCCACGCATGTGCGCCTCGTGGCGGCGCGGGACCGCGAGCGCGCGTTGGAAGCCAGCCGGCGTGAGCTGGTGGCCTGGATCAGCCATGACCTGCGTACCCCGCTGGCGGGAATCCGGGCGACGGCGGAGGCCCTGCAGGACGGCCTTGTGACGGACGCCGAGACGACGGCCCGTTACCACCGGCTGATGCTCGCCGACGCCGAGCGGCTGACCGGCATGGTCGATGACCTGTTCGAACTGGCCCGGCTGCAGGCCGGCGCGTTCCAGCTGACGCTGGAGAAGGTGTGTCTCGCCGACGTCGTGTCGGACGCGATCGCCGCCACCGACCCGATGGCACGCGCCAGAGGGGTGACCGTCACCGGCAGCGCCGACCACGCCGTATACGTCGACGCCGACGTGACCGAGGTGGGGCGGATGCTCACCAACCTCCTCGTCAACGCCATCCGGCACACCCCCGACGACGGGACGGTGGAGGTCACCGCCGGAGCGGACGCCGACCGGGCGGTACTCGCGGTCGCCGACCGGTGCGGCGGGATCCCCGCCGCCGACCTGCCCCGCCTGTTCGACTTCGGCTTCCGTGGGGAGACCGCGCGTACCCCCGGCGGTGGCGACCACCCCCACCAGCCTCGGGTACGGTCCGGCATCGGGCTGGCGATCGTCCGGGGCATTGTCGAAGCCCACGGCGGCGACGTCACCGTCCACAACCGCCAGGGCGGCTGCCGCTTCGTCGTCGCGCTTCCCGCCGCCTGAACAGGTTCCCTGAGCGGGCCTGGATAGTCCTTGTGCCCGGAAGCTGTTCCTCGGCTCGTAAGATCCGGGTCGCTCCGGAACCGTTAACGTCACGGACATGCGAGTCCTGGTCACCGGCGGCGCCGGCTTCATCGGTTCCCACATAGTCGACGCGCTGGTCGGAGCGGGTGATGAGGTCACGGTGCTGGACGCCGTGCTGCCCGCGGTGCATCGCACGAAACCCGAGGTGAACGACGGTGCCGAGCTGATCGTCGCGGACGTGACCGACCCGGTCCGGGTCGAGGCGGCGCTCGACGGGGTGGACGCGGTGTGCCACCAGGCGGCCATGGTCGGCCTGGGGGTCAACCTCGACGACCTGCCCGCCTACGCCACCAACAATGACCTCGGTACCGCGGTACTGCTGTCCGCCATGGCCCGCCGGGGGGTGCGGCGTCTGGTGCTGGCCAGCTCGATGGTGGTCTACGGGGAGGGCTGCTACCGCTGCCCGGCCGACGGGCTGGTGCGCCCCGGCCCACGGCGGCCGGCCGATCTCGACGCCGGCCGGTTCGAAGCACCGTGCCCGTGCTGCGGCAACCCGCTTCAGCCGATGCCCGTCACCGAGGACGCCCCCCTGAACCCCAGGAATGTCTACGCGGCCACAAAGGCCGCCCAGGAGCATCTCGCCGCCGTGTGGGCAATCGCGACCGGCGGCAGCGTCCTGGCGCTGCGCTACCACAACGTCTACGGCCCGCGGATGCCCCGCGACACCCCGTATGCCGGCGTCGCCTCGATCTTCCGCAGCGCGCTGGAGCGGGGGGATGCGCCACGGGTCTTCGAGGACGGCGGCCAGCTCCGCGACTTCGTCCACGTCCACGACGTCGCCCGGGCCAACCTGCAGGCGCTGCGGCACACGGCCCCAGCCGGCCGGCTCCTCCCGCTCAACATCGGCTCCGGCGATCCGCACACCGTCGGCGACATGGCGCACGCGCTGGCCCGGGCCTTCGGCGGGCCCGGGCCCGTCATCACCGGCGCCTGTCGGGCCGGCGACGTCCGGCACATCGCCGCCTCGTCCGCCCGCGCCCGCGATCTCCTCGGATACCGGCCGCAGATCGCCTTCAGTGACGGGATGGCCGGGTTCGCCCGTGACCCGCTGCGCGGATGAACCGGACCGGTCCCGGCGGTCAGCTCACGGCCAGGCCGGCAACGGTCTGCGGAACACCCTCGAAGGCGCCGACCGGGGTGAGCCGGCCGTCGGACTCCACAACCTCGTTCCTGGCGGCATCGTTGGTCTGGGCGTACACGGCGGCGCCCTTCACCCTCTGACCGTTCATACGTTCAGTCATCGCTCTTCCTTTCCGCCGAGCCCACACCTACCCACGCCTGGTGAGACGACAAACCCGCAGACCGGCACGCCCCCTCGAACCTGCACCTCCGCGGAGAATCATCTGGTGGCCGAGGGCGCATCAGCGTCCGGTCAGCGTCCCGTGAACTCGGGCCTGCGGCGCTGACCGAAGGCGGCGATGCCCTCCTTGAAGTCGCTGCTGCGCACCGTGAGCTCGACGGCCACCAGCTCGCACTCGAGGGCGGCGGCAAGGCCGGTGGACAGGCCGCGGCGCAGCAGTCCCTTGGTGGCTGACAGCGCGAGCGTCGGCCCCGCCGCCAGGTCGGCCGCGATCCGGACCGCCTGCGCCGCGAGATCGGCATCGGCGACCACCTCGTCGACAACACCCAGCTCGTGGCCGCGCCGCGCGTCCAGGGGCTTGCCCCGCAGGAGCACCTGAGTGGCCGGGCCGATCCCCACCCGCCGGGTCAGCAGCCAGGTGCCGCCGCTGTCCACGGCGAAGCCCAGCCCCGCGAACGGCTCCACGAACGAGGCGCCCTCCGCGGCCACGATCACATCGGCGGTGAGCGCGAGATGCGCGCCCAGGCCCATCGCCCGGCCCTGCAGCGCGACGACGACGGGCAGCGGGCAGTCCCACAACGTCTGGATCATGCGGTTCGCACCGGCACGGACCGCCCGGATCAGTCCACCGGTGACGGGACGCTCGGCACCGGGCGCATTCACCGAAACGATGTCCGCGCCCGCGCTGAAGTGCGGCCCGACCGATCGGATGAGGATCGCCCGGGTGGCTCCGCCGTCGACCGCGTCGGTGACGGCGGCGGTGATCCGGTGCATGTCGACGGCGCGCAGCGCGTTGCGGGCCGGCGCCCGGTCCAGGACGATCCTGAGCAGGCCGCCGTCGGCGCCGACGACAACTCCGTCGGTGCTCATGCGGCCGGCTCTCGCGGGAGGCCGAGCACCTGTTCGGCGATGGTGTTGCGCTGGATCTCCGCGGTCCCCGCCCCGATCGTGCTGGCGCGGGTGGCGAGCAGGCCCGCCGACCACCGCCCACCCTCGACCGGATGGGCCCGGCCCGGCGCGAGCACCGCCGCCCGTCCGGTGATCTCGACCGCGAGAGCGTGCAGCCGCTGCTCGAACTCCGTGAAGACGAGGCGTCCCAACGACGCCGCCGGACCGGGCTCACGTCCCCGCAGGAGCTCGCCGAGGACCCGCAGCCCGCCGAGACGCACGACCTGCAGGTCGGTCTCCGCCCTGGCCAGCGCTTGGCGGACAACCGGGTCACCGGCGCGGTCGAGGCGCACGGCCAGCCCGACGAGCTCGTCGAGGACGCGGCGGTACTTCGATGCCTGAGCGATGAAGGCCGTCGAGCGTTCGTGACCGAGGCTCGTGCGGGCGATCCGCCAGCCCCCGCCCTCCTCGCCGACGCGATCGGAGATCGGCACGCGGACCTCGTCGAGCGTGACCTCGCAGAACGACGTGTTGCCCGTCATGTCCGCCAGGGGAACGACGGTGACACCCGGAGCATGCATGTCGATCAGGAGGTAGCTGATGCCGGCCTGGCGCTGCTCCTGCGTACCCGTGCGCACCAGGGCGAACATGCGATCGGCGGCACGGGCGTTGGTAATCCAGATCTTGCGCCCGGTGACGACGTACTGATCGCCGTCGCGGCGGGCGCGGGTGCGCAGGCTCGGGAGGTCCGAGCCGGCGTCCGGCTCGGAAAACCCCTGGCACCAGATCTCGTCCCCGCGCAGCGCCGGCCGCAGGTAACGCTCACGCTGCTCGGGCGTACCGTGCACGATCAACGTCGGGCCGACGACGAAGGTGCCCCCGCTCGGGTGCGGCGGCAGCCGGCGCCGGGAGAGCTCCTCGGTGTAGGCGACCTGATGCGCGAGGGAGAGGTCCATGCCGCCCCACGCGCGGGGCCAGCCCGGGGCCGCGAAGCCCGCCTCGACGAGCATGGCGGCCCAGGACCGCTGCCACGCCAGGCGCTCACCGGCGTGCCTGGGCGCGGGTCCAGGGTCGTGGGTGTCGAGGAACTCGGCGAACCGGGCGCGCAACTGCGCGGGCGTCTCAGCGGGCGTCTCAGCGGGCGTCTCATCCATGGCGTCTCCAGCCAACTGCGCGCCGCGCCGGCCGGGCAAGGGCCTACGCGGGAAAGCGGCTTCTCAGCCGTCCTCGAGTCAGCCGCCTTCCGGCCGCCACGCATGACGGCTGGCCGGGGGAAGCGTGACGCCGAGGATGCGGTCCACCAGGGGCAGGATCTGAGCCTCGGTCGTCGCGCGGTCAGGCGACCCACCGCGGGAGATGACGTCGGCGGCGGGGCCGGACACGATGTGGAACAGCCCCAGGGCATCGGACTCGGCGTCGACGCGGGGGTCGGCCGCGCCGGAGGAGACCAGCTCTGCCAGGGCGCGGACCAGCGGGGCGGTCAGGGCCGCGCGGCAGGCCTCGACCTGCTCCGGGAAGATGCCGAGCAGGTGACGCCAGTGCGTCGCGAAGAGCGCGGTCGGCTTCGCCACCCGAGGCACGTACGCCATGTCCAGCACGCCGTCGAACCACGCCCGGACCCGCACCAACGGCTCCGGGTCGGCGCAGACCCGCTCGAGGCGCCTGCCCGCTCGCGCGACATCCTCTTCCAGCAGATGGAGCAGCAGGTGGTCCTTGGTCTCGAAATGACGATAGAAGCAGCGCGTCGACAGGCCGGCGGTACGCAGCACACTCTCGATCTTGAAGCCCCACCAGCCGCCACGCGCCAGCGCGGCTCGAGCCGCCGCGGTGAGCCGGGCCACCTCGTCCCCTGGGCTCGCCACTGGATCGGTCGCATGCGCCCGGGGGCTGGCTAACCCTGCCTCGTTCACGGCATCGACGGTAATCGCGAGCGTGAGCACTGTCTATCGACCGGTTGCGAGACGGATGCGGCTGTTATCCCAGGTCACCGGCGGGCCGACCGGTCTGAGCCGGAGGGTGGCCAGGCCCGGCCCGTAGCGCGCGGCCGTCGCCGCGGGCAGCCCCTCGGTGGGCAACGAGAAGCCCGCGTACTTCGCGGCGCTGAGCTCCGCGACGCGGACCACCTGTTCCCGGTCGAGCTGGTGGTCCAGGATTGTTGCCCGGCACGACAGCTGAACCGCGGTGAGCTCCACCCAGGCCTTCCCCGATTCGACCAGGAACGAGGCGCGGGGGTCACGGCTGATACGCAGCACCTTCTTGCTCCTCGCCGGGGTGCGCAGGTAGATGTCTGGACCGTCGACCACGAACCAGCTCGGCAGGGCGACCGGCCAGCCGTCGGCCTTCAGCGTCGTCACGATCGCGGTGTGGGCGGCGCGGATGCGCTCCCACGCCTCCCGCTCGCTCAGTCTGATACCCAGTGTCCCTGGTTCGCTCCCTCGCTCGCGCCCTCCGCGGCCGGGCTCCTCCGTCGCCCGGCCACTCCGCTTGCTCGCTCCTCCGCTCACAGCACCTCCGGTTCGCTCAGCGGGCCGCGAGCGCGTCGAGCGCCGCGGCATGGAGTGGGTCGCGGGGACCGTTGAGGCGCCGGGCCGCCTCCGCCCGGCGCACCGTGAAGTGGATGCCGGTCTCCCAGGCGTAGCCCATGCCGCCGTGCAGATGCAGGCAGCGCTCGCCGGTGAAGGCGACAGCGTCGACCGCGGCCAGGCTGGCCGCCGCGGCCAGCGCATCCGCGTCGCGGTCCCACGAGTCCCACGCGGCGGCCGCGGCCCGCGCGCAGGCGCGGGCGGCCTGAAGCCTGGACCAGGCGGCCGCGAGCTGGTGCTGGACCGCTTGGAATGCCCCGACCGGCCGGCCGAACTGCTCGCGCTCGCGCAGGTAGACCGTGGTCATGGCGATCGCGGCATCGCCCGTCCCGACCAGCTCCGCTGCCCGCAGTATCCGGCCGAGCGCCGACGCCCGGCCGAGGAGGACCGGACCGGCGATCTCGATCTCGTCGACCACCGGGAGATCGCGAAGCCGACGACTCACCCGCGGACGGGTGGGGTCCATGTCGTCGACGTCCGCCGGATCACCGAGGACAGCGTGGACCCGCAGCGAGCGCCGGTCCGGGGCCGGTGCCAGCAGAAGGTCCGGCGGCAGCGGCTCGGCCACGACCGCGAGGTCCGACGGAGCGGGGTCGAATGCCGCGACCACGTCACCGGCGAGGATGCGCTCCGCCAGGGCCGTGCCGGCGTTCCCCGCGGCGCCGGGCGTGTCGTCGGCGAGCAGGGCCGCGGTCAGGGCAACCGCCTCCAGCACCGGCTCGGCCAGCAGGACACGCCCCACCTCCTCGGCGACGAGGGTCGCGTCGACACAGGACAGGCCGAGCCCGTGGGGATCGGGGGCGAGAACCGCGGGAATACCCAGCTCCGCCAGCTTCACCATGCGTTCACGCCGAGCGCCCGTGACGCTTACGCCCGCCTCGCGGCGCACCGTCGCCGCGAGGCCCTCGCGCTCGAGAACGTCACGTGTCGCTCGCGCAAGAGCCCAACCGTCGGTACTGGGAAGAAGGTTCATAAGAAGCTCCGGCAGTAGGGCGTTCGATCAGTACGAGTCGACTCGCCCACGGCGACGGACGCAAGCATCCAGTCGAGAACGGTGGTTTCGGGCAGGCCTGGGTACCGGCGCCATATATGCCCGGAGACTGTCCCTGTGAGCACTCCATCCTGGCGGGCGCCCCTGCGCGAACTGCTCGTGAGCACCGCCGCGCGCCACCCGCTGTCGCTCGCCGTCAGGACACCGACGGGGACCTCGGCGACGTTCGGCCAGCTCGCCACGGCAAGTGAGGAGCTCAGCCGCCGGCTTGAGCCAGGTACCCGGACCGGCGTCCGGCTGGGCAACGACCTCGCGTCCCTCGTCGCCGTTCATGCCGTGTGGCGGGCCGGCGGGAGCGTCGTCTCACTCAGCCGCCTGCTGCCCGACGCCGCGGTGACACACCGGGCGCGTGACGCCGGCTGCGCCACAATCGTCGAGCCGGACCCCGACGGCCTCGGCGCACGTCTTGTCCACGCGGACGCCGCGGCAGCAGCCCGTAACCCGCTTCCCGACGAGGCCCTCATCATCTTCACCTCGGGGACGACCGGCCGGCCCAAGGGCGCCGCGATCGCCTTCTCGGCCCTCGAAGCGAGCATCCGCGGCATTGCCGCCGGCAGCGGACTGCCGCCGCAGGGCCGGCCGGTGCGGACACCGGCCCGCGAGCCGCAGCCGGTGTTCGTCCCCGTCGCGCACATGGGTGGGTTCCTGACCTCGCTCACGTCCTGGTGGCTGGGCAAGCCGGTGTTGCTGTGCCACAAGTTCTCCGTTGAGCTGGTCGCGCGGATCGCGGCCGAATACAGGATCGGAGTGCTGCGCCTGACCCCGTCGATGGTCTACGAGCTGGTCCATGCGGATACGTCGGTCACGCTCCCCGAGGTCAGCAGCGTGACCGTCGGCACCGCGCCGCTGCCCGAGGCCACCCGCGTCGCCTTCGAGGCCCGCTACGGCGTGCCCGTGCTGCGCAACTACGGCCAGACGGAGTTCGCCGGCGCCATCGCCTTCGAGCGGCCCGACGATGTCGCGGCCGGACGGCGGCCCGCCGGCAGCGTCGGGCGCGCCGCTCCGGGCGTGGCGGTGCGGATCGTCGACACCGACGGGGCGGAGCTGCCGCGGGGGCGCATCGGGGAGATCCAGGCCCGCGCCTCCTCGGCGATGTCCGGCTACCTCGACGACGACGGCCGGGTGCGGGGCTCCACGACGGGCGGCTGGATCGCGACCGGTGACCTCGGCACCGTCGACGCCGACGGGTTCGTCAGCGTCGTCGGCCGGGTCAGGGATCTGATCCTCTGCGGGGGTTTCAACGTCTACCCCACCCAGGTCGAGAACGCGCTCAACCGGATCGACGGCGTGCGCGACAGCGCGGTGGCCGCAGTCGCCGACGACCGCCTCGGGGAAGTCCCGTCCGCCGTCGTCGTCGGCGCACCGGCGCTCACCGAGGAGGCCCTCCGCCGGGCCCTGCGAGCCGAGCTGGCACCCTACGAGCTTCCCCGCAGGATCCGGTTCGTCGGCTCCATCCCCCGCCTGGACACCGGCAAGGTCGACCGGGCAGCCGTCGTCGCGCTGCTGACGACTGAGGAGGCCGCCTCGTGACCCATCGCCCCGGCCCCGTCCGCCGCTCCGCTCCTCGCTTCGCTGCGATGCTCGCTTTGGACGCTGCCTCGTGACCACGGTCACCCCGACCGCGATCGAGGGCGACAGCCTCAGCTCCTTCCGCGCCGAGCTCCGGCGCTTCCTCCGCGACCACACTCCCCCGGCACCGCACGCCGGCTCGGCGATCGCCGCCGACCTCACCCCCGCGGACGTCGCGCGCCAACGGGCCTGGCAACGTCAGCTGCACGACGGTGGCTGGGCGGGCGTGGCATGGCCGAAGAGCCACGGTGGCCGTGGCGCGGGTGCCAGCCAGCAGCTCGCGTTCCACGAGGAGATCGCGCTCGCCGGTGGGGACACGATGGCGGGCCTGTTCCTCGTCGCCCTCTCCCACGCGGGGCCGACTGTCATCGCGCGGGGCACTCCCGAGCAGCAGCGGCGGTGGCTGCCCGGCATCCTGCGCGGCGAGATCATCGCGGCCCAGTGCTTCTCCGAGCCTGGCGCCGGGTCAGACCTCGCCGCGATCGCCACCAGGGCCGTCGTCGACGGGGACGCCCTGGTGGTCACCGGCGAGAAGCGATGGAGCACCTTCGCGCAGCACGCCGACATCGCGGAGCTGCTCGTGCGCACGGATCCGTCCAGCCGGCATGGTGGCCTGACCTACGCCATCGTCGACCTGGACTCTCCCGGCATCACCATCCGGCCGCTGCGTACGATCGGCGGGCCGAGCGAGTTCTGCGAGGTCCGCTTCGACGAGGTGCGCGTCCCGCTCGCCAACGTGATCGGAGCGGTGGGCGAGGGCTGGCAGGTGGCGACGACGACCCTGCTCTTCGAGCGCAGCACCATCACCGCCCCCATGGTGCTCGGCGCCCTGCACGCGCTGCGCCGGCTCAGCCCGCTCGTGGCCGACGATCCCCTCGCGGCCGCGGAGGTCGCCGAACTCACCGTCCGCGCCCTCGCCGTGCGCGCCCTGCTCGAGCAGTCCGTCGCCGAGCAGGAGGCCGGCATCGAAGGAGCCGGGCCGTCGGCGTTGAAGCTCCTCGCGACCGAGCTGAACTACGAGGTCCGGCACCTGCACGCCCGCCACGACCAGTCCGCGTCGCAGCCGTGGTTCACGTCCTTCGGCCTGCGCATCGGCGGCGGCACGTCGGAGATCCAACAGACGATCATCGCCGAACGCGTGCTCGGCCTGCCCAGGCATCGATAGGAGAACCCGTGCCCGCACCCCTGGACGGCTTCCGTGTCCTCGACCTCTCGATCGGCGTCGCCGGCGGCTACGCCACCAAGCTGCTCGCCGACGCCGGAGCTGAGGTCGTCATGTGCGAGGACGCCGTCGGCGGCCCCCTGCGCCGCTGGTCAGCGAGTGGCGCGGCCATCGCCGCGGACGACGACAGCGCCCTGTTCAAGGTTCTCGCCGCGTCCAAGCAGTCCGTCGTGCCCACCCTCGAGGAGGCAGCGGAGCTCGTCCGCTGGGCGGACGCGGTCATCTGGTCACCCGGGTCCGCACTCGCCGCCGGCATGCGCCCGGCCAGGCTGCGGGAGCTCAACCCGGCCGCCCTGGTGTTGTCGATCACGCCTTTCGGCCTGGCGGGCCCGTGGGCCGACCGGCCGGCCACCGAATTCACGCTCCAGGCCATCTCGGGCGGGGTGTTCGGGCGAGGCACCCCGAGCCGGCCACCGGTCTGCGTCGGCGGGCGGACCGGTGAGTGGCTGTCGGGCATGATCGGCGCGGTCGGCCTCCTCGCGTCCTACCGCCGACGCCTACGCACCGCCCAGGGTGAGCTCCTCGACCTGTCGATGCTCGAGTCGATCGTGCTGACCCACACCATGTACGAGGTCAACTACCGCAGCGTCGCCGGTGTCCCGCCGTACACCCGCCGCATGCTCAACTTCCCTGGCATCGAGCGCACCAAGGACGGCTGGGTGGCGTTCATGGTCGTGACCGGCCAGCAGTGGCTCGACTTCTGCGTGCTGGTCGAGCGGGCGGACTGGCTGGACGACGAGAGCCTCATCCGCCTCGAACAGCGGATCAGCCGGCGGGAGACGCTGGCGCCCGTGATCGCCGACTGGATGACGGCGCACACCACCGACGAGATCATCGAGATCGCCGAGGCGCTGCGCGTGCCAGTCGCCCCTGTCGGCAACGGTGCGCTCACCCCGGCGTTCGACCACGTGGCGGCGGGCGGGCTGATGACGACGAACCCCCGCGGCGGCTTCGTCCAGCCCGACCATCCCTACCGCTTCCCGCGCAGCAGCCTCGCGCTGCGCGACTTCGCGCCCGCGCCCACGCTCGGCGAGCACACCGCAAAGCTCCTGGCCACCTGCACCCCGCGAGAGCCGGCCACCGGGACCGAACCGGCGGCGCTCCCCTTTGCGGACCTGCGGGTCTGCGACCTCACCGCGTTCTGGGCAGGACCCATCGTCGGCTACGTGCTCGCCCTGCTCGGCGCCGACGTCATCAAGGTCGAGTCCGTGTCCCGGCCGGACGGCATGAGGATGCGCGGCGCCCGGTCGTTCCACGAGGACCTCTGGTGGGAGACAGGCCCGAGCTACCACGGCGGCAACGCGGGCAAGCGGGGCATCACCCTCGACCTGGGCAGCAAGGAGGGCAGGGAGCTGCTCCTCGAGCTCGTCTCCCGCTCGGACATCCTCGTGGAGAACTTCACGCCCCGCGTCATGGCCTCGTGGGGGCTGACCTACGACATCCTGAGGGCCGCGCGGCCCGACCTCATCTACGCGCGGCTGCCGGCGTTCGGTTCCGACGGCCCGTGGCGGGACCGGTCCGGCTATGCACAGACCATTGAGGCGGTCTCCGGCATCGCCTGGATGACGGGCTACCCCGACGCGCCGCCGCAGTTCGCCAATTCCGTCGGCGATCCACTCGCAGGTTCACACGCGACGATCGCGATCTCCCTGGCCCTCGAGCACCGCCGGCGCACCGGCGAGGGCTCACTCATCGAGGCTCCGATGCTCGGCGGAGCGCTGAACATCTGCGCCGAGCAGTACGCCGAGTTCAGCGCCTACGGGGCGCTCCTGGAGCGGGACGGCAACCGGGGCCCCACGGCGGCACCGCAGGGGCTGTACCGCTGCGCGGACTCCGGCGGTGACACCTGGGCCGCGGTCTCGGTCGAGACCGAGCCGCAGTGGCACGGGCTGCGCGAGGCTCTCGGCGAGCCGTCGGGATGGGATCGCCTGAACAGCCGTGACCAGCGCCGGGCCCGGCACGACGCCATCGACGAGACCATCAACGCCTGGACGTCCGAACGCCGGGCGGCCGAGGCCGAGGCCATCCTTGTCGGCCACGGAGTGCCAGCCGCGGTCGTCGGCAACGGCGCTCTGCTGGATGCCAACCCCCAGCTGCGGGCCCGCGGCTTCTTCGAGGAGCTCGCCGGCCACAGGGTCATCGGTTCGGCGACCCACTCCGGGTACCCCATCCTGTTCTCCGGCGGGCCTCACCCGCCCGTGCACCGGCGGACCCCTCCGCTGCTGGGCGAGCACAACCACGAGGTCCTCGGCGGCCTGCTCGGGCACTCCGATGCCCAACTCGCCGCCTGGGAGGCCGCGGGCGTGATCGGAACGAGGCCGAAGCCCGGCTGAGCCACCCGCCATCGACGGTGATGTCCCCACACCAGCGCGTGTCGGGTGCCTGGGCGGTGAAGTCGCGGCCGAACAGGTCGGGTGCCGGCACGGGCCGGTCGCCGCCGATCGTGGTGCGCCTCCACGCCTTCGGATGACGTTCCTCTCGTCCCGTGCTTTCTTCAACCACTTTCCCAACGTCATCTCGTGGCCGCCGACGTTCCGGGCGACCTCGGCGGCCGAGTAGCCGCCATCGATGACCGATGCCTGCCTGGTAGCGATCCGAGGCTTGCCGGTAGGTCCGCCCGGCCAGCGGTGACCCCGCCGGAACGGCCAGTCTTGGCTATAGTTGTGGCTATGTCGATCGTTGAGCAGATGCCGCTGGCGGATGTGAAAAACCGCCTTTCGGAGGTTGTGGACAGCGTCGAACGAGAGCACGGCCGCGTCGTGATCACACGGCACGGCAGACCAGCAGCGATCGTCATCAGTGTCGACGACCTGGAGTCACTTGAGGAGACCCTTGCCGTCATGGGCAGCACTCAGCTCATGGCCGACGTCCGGGAGGCGCTCGACGACCTCGACGAGGCGGGGACGACCGTCCTGACCAAGGACGAAGCGCTGCGTCTCGCCACCGGCCGATGACCGACGCCTACGAGATCGCCTTCACCGCGCCCGCTCGACGCGCCCTTCGCCGACTGCCCGAGAAGGTCGCCACCGCCGTCGTCGAGTTCCTTTACGGATCTCTCGCGGCCAGCCCCCACCGCGTCGGCAAGCCACTCCAGCTCCAACTCGCCGGACTCCACAGCGCGCGACGAGGCGACTACCGCGTCATTTACCGCGTTGACACCGACAACCACCGAGTCGACGTCGTCGCGATCGAGCACCGCGCGGACGTCTACCGACCCCGTGGGTAGAAGCGGGTAGAAGTCGAGCACGGTGACCTCCTGGGCGGCCAGGCACCGTTCGACGCGGGCGAGCCGGCGCGGCGGCACCGACAGCACGAGCCATCCGCCGTCCGCCAGCGACCGCTAGGGTGCGGCCGCGACCCGCGCATCGACGGTCGTGTACGCGTCAGCGGCGCGGTTCACGGGCGACGATCACTGCCATCGACGGTGCCCACCAGTAGTGACAGTCCGGTGGCGGCCGCAGGCCGTCGACGATCCGCACGGAGAAGGACCGGAAGTGTTCCAGCAATGCCCGCTGATGACGCCGGGACATCGAGTCGATCTCATTGGAGTAGTAGGTGAACGCACCGCCCTCAGCAAGGTGCGCGGCGGCGTGCGGGAAAAAATGCTCGGCGAATGTCGCGTCGCGCATGACGTACTCGTCGAACTCGCCTTCGTCCAACGGGTAGGTGTCGAACAGGATCCCGTCGAACCGGCCGAGGGCCGGCAGCACGTCCTGCCACCTGCCATGGACCAGTTCCGCACTGGGCCGCCCCTGCGCGCCTGCCCACTCGGCCCCACGACGGGCGACCTCCGGGTTCGCCTCGATGATCGTGTGGTGGGCGGGCCCGATCTCCTGCACGAAACCGGCGGAGATCGCAAGCCCGAAGCCGACCTCCAGAACCGAGCCGCCAGGCGTTGTCACGGCCTGGGCCAGCGCCCGCATGAGCGGCCGCTCCCAGGACTGCATCACCTGCTGGCCTGAAACAATCAACTCGCTGTCGGTTACCGCCGTCCCGGCGGCGTCGATCGATTCGTCGATCTTCGGCCTGGGTGCGCCCGTCACCATGGTCGCCGCGACGCCGTCCAGAACGGCGACATCCTGAACGAACTCGTCCAGCGCCCGGTTGAGAAGGAATTCCCTGGGTTCGGCGGCGAGCGGGGCCAGCAGGTCGTCCAGAATGGTTAACGTGACGCCGAATTTTTCCGTCCGCCGGTGCACGCACCCTCCCAATGGTCCTTCGTCAGATTATCGGACATGTCGCGTCCCGCACAGTTCCGCCGCATGTGCGATCTGTCTATACGATCTCATTTTCCGCGTTCGTGGCGCACGTAAACGACACGATCAGGTTCGGTCAGAACCTGGGCGGACGTGGTGGCCGGTGACCGCGGCGGGCGGAGCTCCTCAAACATGCACTGATCATGGATAGTGCGCCGGCCGTGGCTGGTGGCCCGCCCGTTGGCGGGCCACCCCATCGGACAATGGGTCAGGGCGGTAACACGTCGGCGAACCGGGGGAGCCAGCGGCCGGTTGGATCGTTCGGGTTGAGGGACGTCGCCTCGGGTATGCCGGATCGGTGATCTCCTGATCGCGTCACGTGCCCACGCGGGGTAACTGTGGCAACGATCTCACCGGGAAGGAAAGCCGACAATGCCCACCATCTCGACCACGGACGGCACGCAGATCTTTTACAAGGACTGGGGCACTGGTCGGCCAGTCGTGTTCAGTCACGGCTGGCCGCTGACCGCGGACGCCTGGGACAACCAACTGGAGCTCGTAGCCTCCTACGGCTACCGGGCCATCGCGCATGACCGCCGAGGCCACGGACGCTCGGGTCAGACCTGGGACGGCAACGACCTGAACACGTACGCCGACGATCTTGCCGAATTGATGGACGCCCTCGACCTGAGGCAGGTGACGCTGGTCGGTCATTCTACCGGGGGCGGAGAAGTCACCCGCTATATGGGCCGCCATGGCACGTCGCGAGTCGCGACCGCCGTGCTGCGTGGGGCGATACCTCCGCTGATGCTCAAAACGGCCGCCAATCCCGACGGGACACCGATCGACGCCTTCGACGCCATGCGGGTGAACCTGCGCGCTGACCGGTCACAGTTCTACCGGGATCTGAGCGTCCCCTTCTACGGCGTCAACAGGGATGGCGCGGACGTCTCCCAGGGGATCCGCGACGCATTCTGGCTCATGAGCATGACTGTGGGGCTGAAGCCCGCGTATGACTGCATCAAGGCATTCTCGGAAACGGACCTCACCGAAGACCTCCAGAAGATCGACGTCCCGGTTCTGATTTCGCACGGTGACGACGATCAGATCGTTCCGATTCAGGCCGCGGCGCTGAAATCAGCAGCGCTGGTGAAAGACGCGACGTTGAAAGTCGTACCCGGCGCACCCCACGGGCTGGTCGGCCGTTTCGAGCAGGATTTCAACGACGACCTGCTCTCCTTCCTCAAGAGCTGAAACGACGGCGTTGCGGACGTGCGGCCGATGGGCTCCGTCCAGCGCAGGGGCCGGCCTGGATCTTCTGGAGGCCTCGGTGCTGTGCCGCGCGGCGTCGTCACTGGCGCACCGTCGCGTGTTGCGTGTGGATATGGGCGATGTCCGACGGACGGTATATCCATCATTGGGATATTCGTCATATGTGTTGCTGGTCGGGCAGGTGGTGACGGGGCCGGCGGCGGCTGGGAGGCCGTACTCGACAATCGGCATCCCAGCCGTCACCGTGACATCGTGGCCATGTTCAGGGGTGACCGACGCGGCCGGGGCGCGGGGCGGTCCGGTAAACGGGCCGGCGCCGATTTCCGCCCACCGCACGACGCGGCCGCTCAGGGCATGCTGACCTGTGAGGACTGCGGTGGCGCTGGTTATCAGACCAGGCCCATTCTCGAATCGGACGAGGAATCCAGCTTCGACGGCCAGGAGGACAAACCGTGCCGTCGCTGCGGAGGAACCGGCACGGTGCGGACGTGACGGCTGCCGCGGCGGCACGGCCGCCTGAGCCCGAGCCCGAGCCGAACCCGGGAGTCATCCTGCTGCGGCTGCGTTGCCCCGAGCACCGTCGTAACCGGCGTGGCGGCAAGGGCGGATGGCGGCCGGGCACAGCGCTGTACTGCGAGAAGTGCCGCACTCTCTGGGCGGCGGGTCATGGGCCTGAGATCGATCGGCGGGAGCCTCCAGGGGATCATGGGCCGGCCGAGCCATGGGACGCCAGCCCCCCGATCTGACCGATGGTCGCGGTGGGCCACCGATGATCAATGGTTCTTGCGCCAGGGGGCTTCGGTGCTGTCGAGGGTGAGCTGGTACCCGGTGAGGGCCGCGTTATCCCGGACCAGAACCGAGTGGACCGCGGCACCTCCTGCCCATTCCAGCGCCATGGCTGACGCGTGTCGCGCCCCGAGCGTGTCGGCAGCGATCGAGTCGACGGGCACGTCGACAAGGTGCCCGGATTCGATTGCGGCGTTCAGCGCCCGGCAGCTCATCGGTTCGACGGTGACGACGCGGATCCCGTAGCCGAGGCCGTGCTCGGCAGGTCAGCGGAAGGCGACCATCTCGTGTAGCCACTCGTCCAGCTTGGCGACTTCGGCGGCCGACGCGATGCCCAGCGGTGCGGACCGGGTGAACCGCTGGGTGGATACCGCCGTGATCTCCTCGGTGCGTGCCCAGCTCGGCCGGTGCAGGCCGGACTCGGGCGAGTCGATGCGCACGTGATGGTCCAGGCCCCGGTCCCGCGCGGTCAGGGGCACCACGAGGGCCATGTCGATCGGAAACCGGCAGTGTGTCGCCGAGCCGACAACCACGGCCGGACGCAGGCCACCCTGTTCGCCCCCGATCGGCTGGCCGAAGTCCACCAGCCACACCTGCCAGGGCGCGAGCCTCAGCGCCCGGCTCACCGGTTGTACTCCGGGTACTCGTCGCGCGTATCCGGCAGGCCGTCGCCGGCCGCATCGTCGGTCAGCCGCGCCTCGGCCTGGTAGCTGGCCCATTCCTCGGCGTCGGCGCGCAGCTCCTCATACCGCCGCATGATGCGGTTAATCTTGTATTCCTTGACCAGGCGCCGGACCGCCTCGCCGAGCGGCACGCCATGGAAGTCCCGCTCGGCGATCTCCGCCAGTTCGTCGCGTAGCCCGCTGTCAAGCTGCATAGATGTCGAAGCCATAGCATCAAGTATGGCATCTGCTATAGATCGAATTGTGGCAGTGTCGACAGTGGATCACGCACAGCGCCCTTGACCGGCAATCGATCGGCAGGGATCGCGAGCCTGCCACAAGCCGTACGCACGCCCCCTGTCCGGGGTGTCGGTAAGGGATGTCGGTAAGAGATGTCGGTAAGAAACGTGCCGCCAGAGCCAAACGGATATGATCAAGAGTTCTTGTGTCAGGAGGCTTCGGGGCCGGCGAGGGTGATGCCGCCACTCACGGCTGGAGTCCGAGCCATCTGGATGGCCCTCGCCGGCCAGCCCTGGCTGGCCGTTCCCCGAGGCCGCCGTTCTCGCCGCCTGAAGCAACATCAATATCAAACGGGACTGCTGGACCAGCATCCGTGTATAGACGCCCCGCGGCGGGAACGGCTCGGCCGTCGGTGACTACCAACGCCAATAGACAGGCGTTTCCGGCTCCTCATAATCGGAGTACTGATCCGCCACCGTCACGTGATAGTTGACGGATATCTGGAAGTTGACAGGCGGAGTGGCCTCGGGAATGGAGATTGTCCCAGCGAAGTTGATCTCATGCTGGCCTGGCGGCAATGGCCGCAGCAACACCCAGACACCGTCGGAGACCGACCGTCCTGTTCCGCCGTCAGGGTAAATGGGGTTGTCCGGCACGAAGCAGATCCGGAAAAACGGAGACTGGAACCGGAACCGGCTGCCGGCGGGCCCGAGGTCGATCGGGGTTCCGTCAACGCTTGCATGCAGGGATGTCGCGTGGTTGATGTAGTTCGCCGCACAGGCACGCAACTCCGCCTCAGTCGTGCCGTTTTTCTCCACGCTGGAGCATTCGGCGGTGATGACTGGAAACAGGATTGCCTTGCCGGCAGGCACAGTGCAGCTCGGGCTGCTAGTCCCAGGGGTGCCGGCGAGAAACCACACCGGTCCGCTCTGGTTGACGGCGCAGTTATCCCCTGTTGGATCGTTGAGGGGGCTGTCGGGATCCGGGGCACTGACCGCCCACTGCCACCAGGCTGCCGACCACTGTCCGTACGTTTTGCCGGCATATCTCTGGTGAGGCTGCACGACGCTGAATGTGCTGCTGGCCGACGCCGGCGTTGCGATCAGGCCGGTGACAGCGCCAGCCGCAAGTACGGCAAGCGCGAGACGGCGCATCATTTCTGGATACCTCTTTCGGCAGGTGGTCCAGATTCCTGGAAAAACGGACCGGTGACAATGAGACGGGGGGAGGCTAGCACGGCGGGAACATCAGCACGGCAATCCGTTCCGTGGCCGCCGGCCGGCCGTTCGTCGTGGATGCCGTGGATGCCGTGGAGCGGTCCACCGAAAAACAACCGAAAAACAGATGTCGGTTCGGAAAAGCCACCATTCAGCCCGGCGACACATTCATGATTCGGGGTATGCGCGCCGAACCTGAATGAGCGGACACGCTGGCCGTCGAAGGCATACGGGCGTCGGCCCGCGGTTACCTCGCCGCGGCACGCCCCCATGGCGGGGCCGCGCTGAGCATGGCGAGCCGACCCATGCTGTCCACCTCGTCGCAGGAAGGCCCGGCCGAAGGTTCAGCCGGCGTCCGGCGACGCCTTGCGCCATATCGTTTAACGTTTCGTTTTGAAACGTTGTTTAGTTACGTATCTATACGATAATTCGATACGGAACAGTTCTCGTGCTGACGCCCGATAAGCTTTACTTCTCGGGCGTCAGCCGGGCGCCGAAGGGGTGGGTTACGAACATGAGCGAAGGCGGCTCAGAAGTTGCTGTCCGTAGATTCGATAGCGCCGATGCGCTCTCGCCGGACCTGGTCGAGCGGGTGGCCGACTATGCCCGGGCCGCACGGGCCCCCTCGACCTGGCGCGCCTACGAGACCGACCTTCGCCACTTCGGTGCGTGGTGTGCCGACCAGTCGCCGCAGCTGGCGGTGCTGCCCGCGTCCCCAGAAACCGTGGCCGGTTATCTGGCGGCGCTCGCCGACGCCGGATACAAGCCGACCACCATCCGCCGGCGGCTAGCCGCGATCTCCGTGGCACACCAGCTGGGCCGCCACCCCAATCCGGCGTCATCCCCTGAGGCTGCGACCGTCTGGGACGGCATCCGCCGCACCCACGGCGCCGCGCCGAACCGCAAGAACGCATTGGAGACCCGCCTGCTCACCCAGGTGCTCGCCGAGCTGGACGACTCCCGGCTCGCCGACATCCGCGACCGGGCGCTGCTACTCGTCGGCTTCGCCGGCTGCCTACGCCGCAGCGAGCTCGTCGCGCTCGACCTGGCAGACATCACCGAGACGCCGGACGGTCTGGTCCTCACCATCCGCAGATCCAAGACCGATCAGGACGCAAGCGGCGCGCTGGTCGGCCTGACCTTCGGTTCCTACCGGCCGACCTGCCCGGTCCGGTCGTGGATCGCCTGGCGGGAGACTGCCGGCATTACGCACGGGCCGGCGTTCCGCGCGATCAACCGGCACGGTGGAGTGAGCTCGGGCCGGCTCTATCCGGGCTCGGTCGCCCGGATAGTCCAGCGCCGGGTGGCCGCGGCGGGCCTGTCCCCCACCGACTTCGCCGGCCATTCACTACGGTCCGGGTTCGCCACGGCCGCCGCCCGCGCCGGCGTGCCCGACCGGGCGATCATGCGGCAAGGACGGTGGCGCTCGTCCACCTCACTGGACAGCTACGTGCGGGCGGGCCGTTTGTTCGACCGGGACAACCCCTCCGGCAAGGTCGGCCTGTAGCGGCCGGCCGGCGCTGCCGCGCCTGTTGCCTGTTGATCGGACGGCAAGCCGACGCTGTTACTCTTGGTAACTAGTATCGCTGAAAGTTCTTCGGTCGTCTCTTAGCGTGAGGGTGCTCACTATCACTGTGAGTAACGGGGATGACCGCCGAGGCCCGTCCGCATCCCCGTGTCCGCGAGACGCACGCGGACGGGGCCCGGGTTCGCTGCCCGGACGGCGGCGGAGGGGCGATGGTAATGTCCATCTCAAGCCGTGCAGTCTCACCAACGGTAACTGCGTTCTCCTGTGCTGTTGCCGTCGCGGTGGCGCTTGCGCCTCGTCCGGCCACCGCAAGTGAGCAAGCTCCACGCAATAGGTATACGGAAAATACCGCACCTTCTTCCACTGACGCGGTCTGGTACACATCGTCCTCCTCAGCGTCCAGTACCGTGCGGCTCGCGGCGCTGGAGTATCCCGGTCGACTGCTGGGCCGAGGGAGCCGGGGAGAGCCAGTCGCGGAGGTCCAGCGCCGGTTGGGGATCACGGCCGACCAGGATTTTGGCCCGGTGACGGAGAGTGCTGTCCGGAGTTTCCAGGCTGGCGCAGGCCTGGTGGCTGACGGAATTGTCGGGCCATTGACGTGGAGTGCGCTTTTTGGGACGGCGACAGCGCAGCCGCCGGGCCCGAGCGCAGGGTCGAACTCGCTCGGCGCGGCGGCAGTCGCGGTCGCCCAGCAGCAGATCGGCAAGCCCTATCGCTATGGTGGCGCTGGACCGAACGACTTCGACTGCTCAGGTCTCATCCAGTATGTCTACGCGCAGGTGGGCGTCTCAGTACCCCGTACGACCTATGAGCAGTTCGACGCGCTACGCCCAGTCAGCCGGGCCGATGTTCGCCTAGGTGACGTGATCTTCTTTTTGGACGATCAAGGGCGGGCGTACCACAACGGCCTGTACGCCGGCGGCGGGCAAATGATTGTTTCTCGGCGCCCGGGTACATATGTACAATATCAACTTATCTGGACCGACAACTACCGCATCGGGCGCGTGTAAAGGCCACTCCGTCGGCCGTGCGGGCCAACGATCATTATTGTGATCCTGCTCACGCTTGCAATCGTGCCAATCAGCGTCTTTGACACAGCTTGACTACTGGATGCCCGAAATGCCCGGTTCGTTACGTAAAAGACGAGCCGGGCATTTACAATTAGTATCCACTAAATAACTTTGAGTGATTAATTTGCGATGACATAACGATCACAGAGGTCGTGGTGCGACGTGTGACACAGACCGCGGACGTGACCGTTCCGGAACCCTTGCTATCCGGTCGAGAGCCGTCTACGTTCCTCGGTTAACGAGACGAGACAGGTTCGTTTCCGGTGTACTTGGCGCCAGCGGTGCGGTGCACTCCACGCCGGAGAACCTCGTCGTCTCTCCGCACCTGTTGTAGTCCCACCCGAGCAGAGTAGATGTGCGTTAAAACACATCTATGTGGTGCTCGTCCCTGTTATGTCCGCCACAAGCGATGTCCAGCAGGAGACGGTATGCCCAGTCAGTCGCGTTCGCTGCCCCCGGGCAGCGCTGCCGTTCCCGACACCCTATCTCTGTTGCGTACGGATTCGATCATGATCGGCAGAATGCCATGAGCGCCGGCGTACCTGTCCTGCCCGGCCGGGACCTCCCACCACAGCCCTACGGCCCTGGCTGGCCGGCATACTGGCGGCAGAACGCGGCCTGTCGGGACGGGGATCCCGATGCGTTCTTCCCACCGGACGGCCGCAACACCAAGGCTCGCGCCGCAGCCGAAACCCGGGCCCGCAAGATCTGTGCAAGTTGTCCGGTACGACGGGCCTGTCTGGCCACGGCGCTGTTCCGTCAAGAAGAGCATGGAGTCTGGGGTGGGCTTACGTCGGATGAGCGCAACTCAATCGTGCCACGCGGTCGTCTGAGCGCGGACGACGCGCTGGCTTACGCCGATCGCCTCCTACTGTCTGTCTGCGCTACGAACTGATCTTACCACCTCCTCCTGCGACATCCGTGTCGCCCGCGGTGTGGCGTCTGTCGGCTACCGGTCAGCACCACACCACGGGCGACCAGCCATACGATCACACAGTCTCCTGGGCATCCCGGATCTGACCAGCTGGCCTTGACCGAGCAGAAAAGAACCATTGACGCCCCGGTCCGAGATGGGCAGGCTGCGTGTCGTTGCCGTCCGAGGAGGAGTTTCGTGTCGGGGTGTCCCGCGCTTGGTCGCGGTGTTCGGTCGTCCACCGCATCCGTACAGGTCACGCGGTGAGGCCTCCGCGTCGTCTCCTGCTGTTGCGTCATGGCAAGTCGGACTGGGCCGACGGCTCCACACCGGACGCTGACCGGCCCCTGTCACCTCGCGGCCGGGCAGCGTGCGGTCTGATCGCGGAGCATCTGTGCGCCGACCGCCTCATCCCCGACCTGGTGCTGTGCTCATCCGCGCGCCGCACCCGCCAGACCGTCGAACACATTGCCGGGGCACTTCCGCCCGATGTCCCGGTGCTGGCTGAGGACCGGCTCTATCTGGCTGATGCCGCCGATCTCCTCGACCGTCTCCGGGAACTGGACGACGGCGTGCCCACCGTCTTGCTGGTGGGCCACAACCCCGGTATCCAGGCGCTGGCGGCTGGCCTGCTGCCAGCCGGCGAGCGTTCCCGTATTCCCGCCTTTCCCACGGCCGCGCTGGCGGTAGAGGATCTGGCGGTGAGCCGCTGGACGGAGCTCGGGCCGAGCACGACACGTCTGGTGTCCTTCGTCACCCCGCGCTCGCTGGCAGCTTCAGCCAGCCACTGACCTTGGGCCAGCCACGGGCACAGGCGCTTGCCGCGAGTTACCGTCAGCCGAGGACGGACAGGCGGCCTGTGCGGGCGGGCTCACCTCAGCCCGGGGCTGAGGTGAGCCCGCCCCCGGTCAGTAGGCCTGCTCCATGATGCGAGAGGCAGCTGCCGCGATCAGGCCGATGACCAGCGACGCACCGGTCACGATCCACAGCGGGACAGAGTGGAGGACAAGAGCAAAGACACCGACTGAAAAAGCCACAATGATCAGAAAAACCGCGGCCCACGAACCCGTGTTCGCCTTGTGGTGACCGCCGGAACTCGCCACGTCCGCTCCCCATGCATCGTCCACCGAAGTCCGTCGCAGCTGAGACTACCCCGCGAGCCATGGCGGAATCCTGTCGAGATGGGTGACTTCAGCGGGGTTCAGGCATAGCCCGCGAGCCGTGCGAGGTCGTCTAGCTGCTCGCCGAGCCAGCGGCCCACGTCATGGGTGCGCACCTGCTCGGCGGCCGCGGCCAGCCGCTGCTGCCGCTCCTCCATCGGCATGGTCAGAGCCTCGTGCAGGGCGTCGGCCATCTGCTGCACGTCAAAAGGATGCAGGGTCACCGAGTACTCGCCGAGCTCCTCGTGGGCTCCGGCGTTCTCCGACAGCGCCAGCACGCCGCCGCTGCGGTTGACCACAGCGACTTCCTTGACCACGAGGTTCATCCCGTCCGCGATGGCATTGGCCATAATCACATCGCAGATCGAGTAGGCGGCTACCGCGAGCGGGAAGTCCTCGGCCATCCGCAGGTCGATCGGTTGCTGTCCTTCCTTGGTATGCCGAGCGTTGATCTCGGCGACAACCGCGCCGATCAGCGCGATATAGTCGGCGTACTCGGATACGTCCGTGCGGCTTGGCTGGAGCAGGGCGAGGAAGCTGACCTTTCCCACGAGCTCCGGATGCTGGTCGAGCAGCGTCCCGAAGGCGAGGAAACCACGCACGACGTTCTTGCTCGGGTCGGTGCGGTCCACCCGGAGGATGAGCTGCCGGTCTCCGTCGAGGAAGGCGTGGCGCAGCATGGTGACATGCGTGGTGACCTCCTCGGTATCCATGAGCGCGTCCAGTGCGGCCGTATCCACGGAGATCGGGTAATAGCGGGCTCGTACCGTCCGATCGCCGACGACCACCGATAGTTTGTCGAGATCAACATCCAGGCCGAGCAGCTCCTGCGCGCACAGGACGAAGTTGCGGGCATAGCGCCGGGTGTGAAAACCGACGACGTCACTACCCAGCAGGCCGCTCAGCAGCCGCTTGCGGATGCCCGCGGGCAGCACGCGCCACTCGTCCGGGCCTGGCCATGGCACGTGTACGAAGTGGGTGAGCAGGACATCCGGGCACAGTTCCCGGACCCGTTCGGCCACCAGGTAGAAGTGGTAGTCCTGCAGCAGGACGAGCGCTTTGCCGCCGCGGGCGCGGACTTCGTCGGCGACGGCGTCCGCATAGACTCGGTTGACCGCGGCGTAACCATTTTCGAACGCATCGTGTTCGGCCTGCGTGATGATGGGCGAGAGCACCCGGCCGTACAGCCCGTGCTGGACGAACCACAGGATCGGGTTTGACCAGACGCTGTAGAAGTCCGCGTAGGCCACCGGGTCGGTGACCACCAGACGTACCCGGATGGTGGGACCGTTCGGCTCGCCTTCGACCACATGCGGAGACGGCGCGGTCTGTACGACGATCGAACCTCCCCGCGCCTCGCCCGCGACCACGGTGTCCTCCGGAGTGGACGCTCCGCAGACCCAGACGGCGTCGTCGAGGTGCTCGGCGAGACCCGACAGGGCTGACACAAGGCCCCCCGCCCCTCGGGTGACCGTCCGCCCTGAAGTGTCACGGTCGAAGCTCACCGGGCCGCGGTTGGACAACAGGACAAGCGGCAGGTCGAGCATGCTGGTTAGCGGCACGATGGTGCGGCCTCCTCAGTCGCGTGGCAGCGGCGCCGATCGGATGCCGGACCCGTGAACTTCCACGCGTTGTATTCCCCTGGGCCGCCGGCGGCATGGCAGGAGTCATGATCGCACCACCGGCAACTTTCCTCGCCTTTCTCGATCTTCCGGCGACACGGAAGAAACTGTGATCACGCCACTGGCGGCCAGCTGGACAACTCGGACTTTAGTAAGGCCCGCTAAGGGATGCACCGCGTCGCGGGCAACCTGCGGAATTGTTACCCAGATCTTCATCCACGACACATTGACAACCGGCTGTGACAGTTTATCGTACTTAATTATATTAATTTCCGCAAAATAATTCGAAGCACCCGACAACAGGTGTGTGGATCACGAAGCGGGGTGGTGCGTGGGCACCGCAAGGCAGCGCGGGGAGCCACCAGGCAGCGATGCTGCGGGTATGTGCGCCCCAGCCTCGCGACGCCGCGTCCCCTGTTGCCGGGCGCGCTAAAGGCCATCGCTGTAGTCGCGGACCTCCTGGACGGCGGAGCCCAGGGCCGCCAGCGACTCCTGAATGCGCTCGCGCGTCTCCATCAGAGCGCTCGTCAGCTGCTCCACGGCCCGGTGGGCGCTGCCGTCGGTCGCGGCCAGGACAATCGCCTGCGCTTCTTCAATCATGGTCAACGCGCCGTCCAGTTGGCCGGTGACCTCATCGGTGCGCCTGAATGCCTCGCCAAGCTGGGACTTGACGTCGGCGATGGTGCTTGTCACGGAAATCCTGCCCTTCTTCTGTCACCGCCGCGGGGATCGGATCCGGACAACCGCCGGTTCACTGACGCCGCGGATCTCGCGGTGCTCCGACGCCGAGCCCAAAACGGACGGCAAGCGCAAGCACCACCAAAGAAACGATCACCTCGGGTGGGTCCAGCGGCGTGACCCGAGCGGTCGCCAGCACCGCGGCGCCGGCCGTACCCGCTCCAAGCAGCGCGGCTCGGGCTGTCTCGACGCGGCCCGTGTCGGTGAGGGCTGCCACGCAGACGCCCGCGACCAGTGCGGCAACGGCGAGGGTCGCAAGCAGGGCCGCAAGCGCCGCGACACCGAAGACCACCCGCACCGCGGTCACCCCGGCGGCTATCAGCAGGCAGGCCAGGCCGATAACGATTGCCGCGGACGCGGTCGAGCCGGCCCGCGTGATCGCCCGTAGCTCGGCCGCGTGCCCCATCGCGGTGAGACACAGTTCGTGCGCACGGGCCGGAGCTCCGGCCGGGTCGAACGCGACAGGATCGCCGGCTCCCGCGGCGGGCCGTCCCGAGCGGGTGATGCGTTCAAGCGCTGTGCCGGTGGGACGACCGCGGCCCCCGTCACCGGCACGACGGTGCTGTGCCCGCATGGATGACCGGCCGGTGTGCTCAGGCAGCGCCACACCGGACGCGGCACGCTCGTCGGCATCCGGCACCGGGGACGGGCGGAGCTGGTCGAGGTCGCTGATGCCATGCTGCGCGAGTGGCTCCGCCATCGTCCGCCACGCGTCTTCGACTTTGGCCCGGATCGCCTGCGCGGAGTCCCGGTGCGCCCGTGCGAGCGCGGCGCGCCGTTCCTGGCCCGCAAGTACCTGGTCCGCCACCTTGGTCCGGGCCTGATCGAGCTCACCCAGCAGCGCGCGATAGTGCGCGGCCGCGGTCCTCGGATCGTCGAGATCGGGGTCACGGGCGTTGCCGCTGCCATGGCCGGGCCCCTCGGCTGGCACAGCGAGCGACGCACCCGGTTGCTCGACCAGATCAATCAACGCTCGGTGATCGTGAGTCATGCCGGAGGCCGGGGGTGAGTTCCGCTGGCCGTTGTGGCCAACACCCACGACCGGCCCGGTCATGCCGCGTCCACAGGTTGCCGCAACGGCGCGAAGGGGATGATCGTGCGTGCTTCCGCCTGGTTGTTCCGGTCGAACAGGACCGCCCGGTTGACGCTCGCCGCAGCCGTGACCGACCGGTTGCCGGCGAGGCTGAACAGGTCATTGCCGGGAACCCCGACCGCGACCCATGCCCCGATATCATCGCGATGCGTAGGGCCAAGATCATCAAGTAGCCGGCCGGGGCCACGCCACCAGCCGAGCAGGTGCACCCGTTGGCCCGGGCCCCGGCGGGTCACGAAGCGCAGATCGTCCAGGCCGGAGCGGCGGGTGGCCGGGTTCTTGGCCTCCAGGACCGCACGCCCGGCATCGGCGGCAAACAGGACGAGCAGCCGCGCGGGCCGGAAGCGGCGCACCGCCGGTTCCTCCCGCGTCCCCGCGGCGGTCCACGGCTGGAGCGGCCCGGAGTGCGGCCCTGGCAGGTCCGTCCCGAGAGCCAGCGCGGATTCCTCCCGGGCACGCACCGCCTCGCTGATCTCCTGCAGCACGCGGCGCAGCGAAGCCGGGGGGTGCAGCTCGGCCTCCTGGCCGAGAGCACGGACCCGGGCCGCGAGGATGCCGGCCGCCGGGAGCATCTCGCCGGTGACGGCGACGATGTCAGCCCGCACGCCGCCCGGCCCGGCCTGGGCCGCGAGACTCGTGACAGCCGCATGCAGCACGCCGACGGCCTCACGCCGCAGCGGCCCCAGGACCGCGAGGTTACGTCCTGGCAGTGGGGACAGCCGTACGCCCACGGCGGCGGGATGCAGGTCGAGGGGAACTCCGACAAGCGCCAACGGCTCGGCCGTCTCCCCCGCGTCCCGACGGGCGGAACCGTGCTGGTCACCAGAACCGTGCTGGTCACCGGGAAGCAGCGCGCCGCGGTCAGCCTCGCCGGAGTCGGGGTCGGGGCCGGCGCGGTCGACCGGAACGGGCGTGCCCGCGAGCGAACGGAAGAGCGGGTTGTCATCCAGCAGAGCCGGGGCATGGCCCACGAAGACCTTCGGTGGCCGGTTGCCCGCGCCGCCGGCCGCGGTTGCCCGGGACAGGTTCGCGCGCAGTGCCGCGAGCATCGCCGGCTCCGGATAGGCGACCCGGACGAGCTCGTTGCCGGCCGGATGACCATTACGCCGGTTGACGATGGCCTCACCCACACCGGCCAGCGCTCCGGCCGCCTCGTTGGTGGTCGACAGCAGCACCCGTGACTCCGAGATCGAGGTACGCAGCGCGATACGCAGCGCGAACTGGCCGAATATCGATCCCCGCTTGCCGGCCGTGGCGTCCAGGGCGTCGATGCCCGACAGAGTCTGGCTGGCGAGCAGCAGGTGGATCCCATAGGCACGCCCCTGCCGGGCCAGCACCTCCAGATGCGAGACAGCCTCCCGCGACACCGCGTCCAGCGGCGTCAGCATCACTTGGAACTCGTCGATCACTATCATGATCCGCGGCCAGCCGGCGCCGCTCCGCGCGATCCGCAGGCCGCGCAGGTCCCGGGCGCCGGCAGCCCGCATCGCGAGAGCGCGATGCTGCATCTGGGCGCGGACATGGCGTAGCACAGCGACCCCGAACTCCCGGTCGCTGTCCATCCCGATCGTGTCCGCGTGGGGCAACACGAACGGATCATCATCGCGGGGGGCGAACTGGGCGAACTCCAGGCCCTCCTTGAAGTCGAGCAGGTGGAACCGCAGCTGCTCGGGCGCGTAGCGAGCGGCCAGGCCGTACACCACATCAAGCAGCAAGGTCGACTTGCCCGCTCCGGCCTGTCCCCCGACCAGCGCGTGGACCGTGTCGTCGTCGAACCGCAACGTCACCGGGCCGTCCGGGCCGAACGCCACCGGAACGGCCAGACCGCCGGCGGCATCGAAGCTCCACAGCGTCTCGGGCAGCAGAGCGCGTGCGTTCAGCGGCCGTACAGCCTCGTCGGTCGCGGCAGTGGCCACGGCCTCGGCCACCGCGGCCACCAGGCTGGGGGGAGGCGGCTCATCCAGGTCGCATGGAAACGTGCCCGACAGTGAGCAGCGCCAACTCAGCTGGTCGCGGCCAGGCTGGCGGGGGCCAGCGGCGGCAGGGCTCCCGGTGCCGTGGGTCAGCCACAGGCTCTCGGCGTTCGCCAGGGTGTCCTGCCCCCGCCGGACGGCGGTTGCCGCGGCGCCCTCCTCCACCAGCGCGATGACGTGCACACCGCACGCGGGCCCCTGGGCGGCGACCGCGGCCAACGACCGGGCCGCGTCATCGGCCAGGGACGGCCAGGCCAGCAACACCAGCAGCCGCCAGGGCTCGGCCCGGGGCAGACCGGCGGCTTCCCGTTCCCGCAGCGAGGCGAAGCGGCCACCGAGCCGGTCGACCGTGATGCGTCCCACCTCCGTGGAGAGCTCGGCGAGCGCGCCTTCCAGGCGGGTCCGGGTGGTGATGGTGGGGCTGACGACCCCGGCGGCCCGCAGCGCGGCGAACCCCGCAAGCCCCGCGCCCAGCTCATACGGGTCGTAGACGACGACCCGTACCGACCCTGCCGGCGCCGCCGCGAGAACACGGGTGAGCAGGCCGCGCACGACACCGAGCCCCTCGCCACGGTGGTCGCGGTCCACCACGATGCGCAGGTTGGCACCGTCAAGCAAGCTGACAGCGAGCGGGACCTCGGCGGCGGCCCCACCGGGTAGCAACGGTGGGACGATCACCCTGCCGACCCGCCACAGGCCAGGCCGGTAGGGCTCGTCCACGCTCGCGCGCGCGGACCCGGGCTGACCGGGCTTGCCGGGCGCACCCGGCGCCGGGTGCCCGGCGGTCCCGGCCGGGCGGATCGGTGCCCACACCGGCGCCGACCAGTCCGCGCCAGCCAGCGCGGACGCCTGCCCACGGGCAATCACGGCCGCGGTACTGATCGCGATCGGCACCCGCTCAGCCGGCGCGGACACGGCCTGCCAGGCGCCATCGGACTGGCGGGCCCGGTCGAGAGCGGATGTATCCGCCGCCGTAGCATGCGTGTCCGGTTGGACCGACTCGACCTCGTCCGCCAGCGCCTCCAGCCGGTCGGCGAGGCTCAGGGCTTCGCCGAAGCATGCCTGGATGCCGGTGACCAGCGTCCGCACTCGCCGAGTGCCCGGCACCGCGACCTCCCCGCGATCAAGCTGATGGCACGCCGATGGTGGTGCGACGTCTTTGCCGACCAGTGACCTACCGGTAGAACCAACCTAGCGACGAGATCCGACGGAGGCGGGGTTTTCCCCTGACTGGACGGGCTTGCGCCGATGTGACGCTACCGGACGAGGTCATCGCCTCATGCTCCCCGTCCTCGCGGGCCCGGTCCAGGAACATCGCTCCCGCCCGCGGGTGCGTCGCTCCCGGCCGCCGTCGGTTCAGCCGGGCCGCCGGCTCAGGCCGAGCTCCGCCGGCCGCGCCGGTCGGCCAGCTCGTCCCCGGGATGACCGACCCCGGCGTGTGCCGGGGGCCCGGCCGGTTCCGGGCGCTCGGGACGCTCGGTCGGCAGCTGGGACAGCTGCCCGCGCATGTCCCGCAGGGCCCGGCCGACCGCGATCGCGAAGACCCCCTGCCCGCCCTGGACCAGGTCGATGACCTGATCGTCGGAGATGCATTCGTACACCGTCGACCCATCGCTGACCAGGGTGACCTCGGCAAGATCCTCGATCCCGCGGACACGCAGGCAGTCGACGGCGGCGCGGATGTTCTGCAGGGAGACCCCCGCCTCAAGCAGTTTGCGCACGACCCGCAGCACCAGGACATCCCGGAAGGAATACAGCCGCTGGCTCCCCGAGCCCGTGGCGCCGCGCACGCTCGGCAGGACAAGCCCGGTACGGGCCCAGTAGTCGAGCTGGCGATAGGTGATCCCCGCGGCGGCACACGCGGTGGGCCCCCGGTAGCCGACATCATCGCCAGGAGGTTGGGGAAGATCGTCCGGGAAGAGCTGACCTTGCTCGATCATCGCCGTCCGATCATCGCTGTCGCCATCCGTCCAACCGGCTCCTAGACCCACCGGGCACCCCGCTCCACGACCGCCGCTCACGCTCTCGCCGAGGGCGTGCCCGTAACCTCGACTCGACGGTAAGAGCCCGCGACGGCCGCATCAATGATCAGGATTGACGTGTCCCGCGGCGGTACGAAAGCGCGTCGATCCCAACCCTGTGAGGATAGAATCGCACACGTGCCGCAACGGCCCGCGAAGCCGTCGCCACAAGCGTCTGGCTCGCGATCCATCCGCCCGGGCGCCGCTTCCTGATCGAACGCCCTGTCCTCGGGCGCTCTTAGGAACCCGGTGTGTTGAAGTCCTCCGGTGAGATCGTGTCCAGGAACTCCCGGAACTTCTCCAGTTCGCTCTCCTGCTCCTGTTCCTGATCCTCGGGCACGGTGATGCCAGCTTCCGCAAGCACCGACTCCTCGCCGTAGACAGGCGCACCCATGCGCATGGCCAGCGCGATGGCGTCCGACGGCCGGGCTGAGACCTCGATACCGTTCCCGAACACGAGCGTCGCGAAGAACACGCCGTCCTGAAGATCGTTGATCGTCACCCTCGTGAGTTCCGTCTGCAGGGCCTGCAGCACATCACGCATAAGGTCATGGGTCATCGGACGAGCGGTCGTGATGCCTTCCTGCGCGAACGCGATGGCGGTCGCTTCCACCGCGCCAATCCAGATGGGCAGGTAACGCTCACCTTCGACTTCCTTCAACAGGACGATCGGCTGCTTCGACGGAAGCTCGACACGAACGCCGACGATGTCCAGCCGATGCACCGATCTACCTCCTCGCACGGGTGAGCAGGACAGGATGATCTGAGTGGAAACTGTAGATGCCCACCGGGTGACACTATCCCCGTCGCTGGAGTTCGTCAGCGTGCCTGGTGCTTCCGGAAAGATCGGTCACTGTGGACGTCTTCCGCCCCAGTTCCCACGATAGGTGCCCGCCCGCGCGTCGGCCCCCGTGAGCCTGCCCGAAGGACACGCCAGGCCAGCCTCATCCGCCCGGCCCGGCCCGCAGACGCGAGCGCAGCAGCGCGGCGTGCAGCCGGACCAGCAGGCCCGCGAGCTCGTCCACGGTGTCCTGCGCGTGTCCACAGAGCCGGTCACGCTGGCCTCGCAGGGGTGCCGCCACCTGTTCGATCAGGCCGGCTTCCCGGTCGGCCGCGACCCGTGAGGAGCGCAGATGACGTGCCTGGATCCCGAAGGCGCTCAGCGCGGCGAACGTGCGCGCGACCGCCAGCGCGTCCCCGTCGAAGTAGCTGCCGCCCGGGCGGGGGGCGAGCAGCCCGTACTGCTCGAGTTCGACGAGCTGGTCGTCGGTGACGCCGGTGGCGGCGAGCAGCTCTCGCCGCGACATCCGCACCGTCTCGCCGGCCTCGACGATCATGTCCAGGACGCGGGGCGGGGGTGGTGGCACCACACGGGGGCCAGGCCGTTCACATAGCTGTTCACCCCGGTCGAGGGACTCCAGCTCTTCTTTGATCACTCGCAGCGGCAGGAAGCGTTCCCGCTGCGCGCCGAGTACATAGCGTAGCCGGACAACGTCATCAGGTGAGTACTTGCGATAGTTCGCAGTGGTACGAGCTGGCACGACAAGACCTTCCGCCTCCAGATATCGAATCTTGGACAGCGTCACGTCGGGATAATCCAGCCGCAGCCGGTCGAGCACCTCGCCGATGTTGAGCGTTTTCGCGGTGGAACCACCCGCCGGCCCCCGAGCGGGCATCGGCATGGGCGATGTCGCGGCCTGACCGGCGTTCATCGATGGGACCCCCGGTTCACTGGCGCCCCCCGCCACCCGTCGCCATGATCGATCCGGTCAGGAACACCAGCCGGAACTTGCCGATCTGAACCTCGTCACCGCTGGACAGCTCGGCCGAGTCGATCCGCTCCCGGTTGAGGTAGGTGCCGTTGAGGCTGCCGACGTCACGCACGGCGAAGCCCTTCGTGTACGGAGACCGATGGAACTCGGCGTGCCGGCGGGACACGGTCACATCATCGAGGAAGATGTCACTTTCCGGATGCCGGCCCGCCGTTGTCAGATCGGCGTCCAACAGGAAGCGGCTGCCCGCGTTGGGACCCCGCTTGACCACGAGCAAACCGGAACCCGGCGGCAGCGCGTCAACGGCGGCGACGGCGTCCCGTTCGGTCGACTCATCGACGTGGTCACCCTCGATACCCGACAAGGCCGCGGCAAGGTTGAGCGTGGAAGTCTGCTCGGCAGGTCGTTCCGGCGCGACGGGTTCACCTGGACGTACCAGTGGCGACCCGCACCGCGCGCAGTACAGCGCATCGGTCGGGTTCTGCTGTCCGCACCTCGTGCAGAACACGGTCGCGTCTGCTTCCTGCCGGACCACCGCGGGCGCGGTTGGGTCGGCCGCTCGGGCCACCTTCCTGGGGTGGCGAAAGATTTGTTTCCTCCTCGGAGACACCCACCACGCGGACGTCCCCGAAGCCGGAGGGGATGGCACGGACCGTGACATCCCGGCCTCGCACCGCCCTCCCGGCGCACAATGAGGCTAGTGCATCGGGTCCACTACCGCGAAAAGAGAGGGGGCTGGCTACGCCCGCATAACGTTGATCTGACCGGTAGGCTACACGGGCAGATCCTTTCTGTTGCTGCCGGGCGCTCTCAGGTTCCCTGCACATGCTGGGCGTAGGCGACGGCGTCGAGCAGGGCCGCGGTCGCCCCGGCATCGTCGACCGCCACCTCGACGAGCCATCCTTCACCATAAGGATCGGAGTTGACCAGCTCGGGAGTGCTGTCGAGCACTTCGTTACGAGCGATCACCTCGCCGGAGACCGGAGCGTAGACGTCAGAGACGCTCTTGGTGGACTCCACTTCGCCGAACGGCTCACCCGCCCGCACCCGGTCGCCCACCGCCGGCAGTGTCACGAACACGATGTCCCCGAGCGCATCCTGCGCGAACGAGGTGATACCCACCCGCGCGATGTCGCTGCTCACCCGGATCCATTCGTGCTCCGTGGTGTATTTCAGGTCCTCCGGGTACACCGGGTATCGCCTCCCAGTTGTCGGTCCCACTGTCGGTCCAGAGCGTCGGACGCGGCTTGCGGCAGCCCTGGGAAGGTCATCGCGGCGCGCTGGAGCCGTGGCCATTGTTCCACTCTTCCGCTGTCCCGCTCTTCTTCCACCCGGCGGAGCAGCGGACCGGCCGGGCGAGCGCCGGCCGCGTCAGCCCTCGGCACCGGCCTCCCGCTGTGAACGATCATCGTCGATGAAATCGCCGGCCGCGAACAGGGCGCTCCAGTAGTCCAGGAGCTGTTCCGCCGTGGTGGCGTCGGGGCCCTCGGCCCACAGATGGGTGACAGCTTCAGCCGGGTCGGGGAGCACCAGTACCCACGAGCCATCCGCCAGGATCACCCGGACGCCGTCGGTGGTGTCGATCGTGCATCCGCTGTCGGAGTCGACCGCCTCCACCACTCGCCGCATCACCATGCCCTTGGCCGCCCACGGCGTCGGCACGGATCTGCGCAGTACCGACACCGCCGGTATGCGCGCGTCGATGGCGCTCAGGGTCAGCCGGGTCCGGGCGACCAGAGCGGCCAGCCTGACGAACGCGGCCAAGCCGTCGATCGCGGGCGTGAACTCGGGCACCACGAATCCCCCACGGCCGTCCGCGGCGAACACGACGTTCGCGGCGGAGGCGGCCCGGGTGAGGTCGGCCGCTGACAGCGACGTACGCCGCACCGTCAGCCCATGGAAGCGGGTCACCTGATCCGCGACCCGAGTGGCGGTGACGGGCAGCGCCACCTCGGCTCCCCGGTTCTCCGCCGCGACAAGATCAAGAAATACCAGCAGCGCCCGCTCGTCGTCGATCAGGTCGCCGCGTTCGTCCACGATCGTGATGCGGTCACCGGCGTTGTCGAAACGGACGCCGAAGGCAGCCCGCGAGCTGGCGACGAGCGCGCCGAGACGGTCCAGCGCGCGGCGGCGGTCGGCCGGCGTCTGGGCCGGGACGGTCTCGTCCAGCCGGCCGTTGACGGTGAGGACATCCACCCCGAGGCGTCCCAACAGGGTGGGCAGCACCAACGAGGTCGCTCCCCCCGCAGGGTCGATCACGATTTTCAGGTTGCCTTCGGCCAGACCCGAGATGTCCACCTGGTCCAGCAGGTCACGGGTGTAGATGTCGGCGGTCCGGGCGGGGAAGCGCAGCTCCCCGATCTCGCTGGGAAAGGCCCGCCGGAACTCCTGGCGGCTGACGACCCGGTCGAGTGTGCGCTGTGCGCCGAGCGAGAGATCAGCGCCCTCGGCATCCATAAAGCTGATGTCGACCCGTTCGGCGTCCCCCGGCGTCGTGCGTACCATGACGCCGCCGGCCGCGTCGGAGGTGCGGACGTCGAAGCGGGCCACCGGCATCGGCGCGACCTCCAGGTCCCGTACGTCCATCGCGCTCGCGGTAAGCGCGCTGATCACCGCTCGCTTGAGCGCCCTGGCCGCCCGGGAGCTGTCCCGGACCGTGGTGACTGTTGATCCTTTACGCAGGGTCGTGGCATAGGCGCTGGCGAGGCGGACGGCCAGTTCGGGTGTGATCTCGACATTGATCAGCCCCGATACCCCCCGGGGGCCGAACAGCGAGCGCTGCCCGCGGGACTCCCAGATGACGCTGGTGTTAACCACAGCGCCAGCCTCGATGGTCTTGAACGGGTACACCATGACGTCGTTGGAGACGAACGCCTCCTCTTCGATCACGCACTCGTCGCCGATCACAGCGCCCTCTTCGACCCGCGCGGCCCGCAGCACGTCGGTGCTCTTGCCGATCACACAGCCCCGCAGGTTGGCCTGCGGCCCGATCAGGGCGTTGTCCTGGACGACCGCCCGGTGCAGGAAGGCGCCCTGTTTGACCACCACGTTGCTGCCGATGACGGTGAACTCACGCAGCTCGGCACCGGCCTCGACCTTCGTGTAGTCGCCGATCACCAGCGGGCCCGACAGAACCGCCTCCGGGTGGACGTCGGCGTCCCGGCCGACCCACACCCCCGGCGAGACCTCGAAGCCGCCGATCTCCACGTCCACCTGGCCGTTGAGCACATCAGCCTGGACCCGCAGGAAGCTGGGAATGGTACCGACGTCCTCCCAGTAGCCGTCGAGCGCGTAGCCGAACAGGGGCGCGCCAGCGGTGAGGAGCTTCGGGAAGACATCTCCCGACCAGTCCACCGGCTCCCCGGGCGGGACGTGGTCGAGAACCTCTGGTTCCATCACGTAGATGCCGGTGTTGACCGTGTCGGAGAAGACCTGTCCCCAGGTGGGCTTCTCCAGGAACCGGACGATCCGCCCGTCGTCGTCGGTGATGACGATCCCGAACTCCAGGGGATTGGGAACGGACTTGAGCGCGACCGTGACCAGCGCGCCCTGCTTGCGGTGGTAGGCAACCAGCGCGGTCAGGTCGATGTCGGTGAGCGCATCTCCGCTGATCACCAGAAACCGGTCGTCGCGCAGGGCGTCCTGCGCGTTGCGGACGCTCCCGGCGGTCCCCAACGGCGTGGTCTCGGTCGCGTAGGACAGGTGCATCCCCAGCTCGTCGCCGTCGCCGAAGTACGTCCGGACGTGCGCCGCGAGGAACTGCACCGTCACCACGGTTTCATCGAAACCGTGGTGCTTGAGCAACCGCAGCGCATGTTCCATGATCGGGCGGTTGACGACGGGGAGGAGCGGTTTGGGCTGGTTGGCGGTCATCGGGCGTAGGCGCCTCCCCTCACCGCCCGCCATCACGACGGCTCTCACCGACCCACCTCCGCATCCGCCCGGCCGGCCTCGCCGCGGTGCCTCCCGGGCGGCGCCGACGGCTCGCTGTCGTTCCCCGCCCGCGCGAGCTGGCGGACCTGCACCCAGTAGAGGATTCCGGACCACCAGTACAGAGCGGCGCCCCAGCCAGCGAACGCCCACCCGAGCGGACGCGCAACAGTGGCAAGCCAGGTGTCACCCGCTGACAGCAACAACAGCGGGAAGGCATAGAGCAGGTTGAACGTCGCGGCCTTACCCAGATAGTGCACGGGCAGCGTGGGGCCGTAGCCGAGCCGCCGCAGCACCGGCACGACCCCCATGATCATAACGTCCCTGCCGACGAGCAGCGCCGCGAACCACCAGGGAACGATGTCGCGCAGCGTCAGCGCAATGATCGTCGCCAGGATGTAGAGACGGTCCGCCAGCGGGTCGAGCACAATCCCGAGCCGACTGGTCTGCGAGAGCGCTCGGGCAAGCTTGCCGTCGAGGTAGTCGCTCACGCCGGCGAAGGCGAGCACGGCCAGCGCCGCACCGTCAGCCTTGGGGCCCAACGCCAGCCACAGAAAGACACCGACCCCAGCCAGCCGCAGCGCGGAGAGCAGGTTCGGGATGGTCAGCACCCGGTCGGACGGATGGATCGCCGTGGTCACCCTCGACACCCTTTCGCACCCAGCTGCGCCCGCGTGGAGCCTGACGATGCCGCCGCCACGGTGCACAGCCACCGTACGGCATCGTCAGCGGGCCGCCGGGGCCGGCGGCCGGCTCGCGCCCGTCACCCGGACCGCTCGTCAGCCCTCACATCACCCGGCCAACGTAGTACGTCGAGCTCCAGATCGGCACCAGTGAGACGGTCCGTCCGGTCTCCGGGGCGCTCCACACGTACCCGTTACCGGCGTAGATCGCGACATGGGTGATGTTGCTCGGGCTCCCGAAAAAAATCAGGTCGCCGGGCTGCTTGCCGGCCTGCGGCACCCGCAGCGAGGCGGCGAACTGCTGCTGGGCGGTCCGTGGCAGAGAGCGTCCGAGCTGCTTGAACACGTACTGCACCAGGCCGGAGCAGTCAAACGCGTAGGGCCCCTCCGCCCCGTACACGTACGGCTTGCCCCGTTGCAACGACGCGAGGTAGACCGCTTTCTCCCCGATGGAGCTGCCCGGGACGGCCGTGGCCACCCCCCCGGCCGCCACGCCTCCCGCGGAGGCGCCGGCCGGGCCGGTGGGGCTGCGCACGGTCACCGTGGTCGCACCGGCCAGGGAGGGACGCAGGACGTTCGTACCGTCGAAGACCGCGGTGAGGGTCGTGGTCGACAGCAGGCGCGTACTGATCGTCGCGGTTCCGGTGCTGTCGGTCCGCAACTGGGCGGTGGTGGTCCACTGCGGGCCGTTTGCCACCGCGATACGGACCCGTTGGTCGGTGACGGGACGCCCCGTCCCGACCTCCACGGCGCGGACGGTGAAGACGACGGGAGCATTCGGCGCGACCGTTGTCTGATCGGCGACGATCGACACCGAGGTGAAGGTCGGATCCGGATTTCCGATCTTGCCGGCCAGGCCGGTGGTGGATGCGGTGAGGGTGGCCCCGTGCGCGCCGCCACCGACCATCGCGGCGCTGTCGACGGTGGCCGCTGCCGCAGTCACCGGCTCAAGCGCCACGCTGGCGCCCGTGCCGGGCATCGTCGCGGCGAAGCCGGCCGTCGATGCGGCCAGGGTTCCGGTCGTCACCGCGGCGATCGTGGCGACTCGCCGGGTCTGTGGGCTGAGGCGGACACGCCAAGGGGTGAGCTCGTCGCCGTCCGCACTCATGGGCGCCTGGTCACGGTGGCGACCGCGACCGGCCTGCTCGCCGTCCGCGGGGAGCCGGATCACGCCACGTGGAAGCAACGCGCGTCCTTCCCGAACGCCCGCGAGGCAGAACGTCGACATGCCGCGGACCGGTGCCGCTGGCACGCCTCAAGGCACCGACCAAGGAGGAGAGCCCGGTCGGCGACCATCAGGGCTGCGAGATCTCGCTCCTGCCCCTGGCTGCTCGGAGGGGACATCGGGCCGGGGCAGGACTGGGCGTTTCGGTCCGACGCGTGTGTTCGAGAGAAAATACTGATCTTTATTGAGGAAACGAAGGTGTCAGCTCCAAAAGATATCGGGTGGCTCATACGGGCAGGCAATGCCCCCAAACCCAACAGTTGGCAATATTCAGCCGGTGGCCTGGTGCAGCCATTGGGTTGCGGTCACGTACCGGCCGGCGGCCGGTACGTGACCTTCTGTTTCCCCGCGACATACCCAGGTGGGTACATAATTCCGGTGGCACCCGCCCCTGTCGCCGAGCGCTCGTGTGGCATGACGGCGGCGGAGAACGGGGATCTTCCGGGTTGCGCGCTGAAAACGCCCATGGCGGCCGCGTGCGCGTGATCCTTGCCGTTTGCTCCGGAAGTATCAGGACAGCAGGGAACGCAGCACGTACGGCAGGATGCCGCCGTTGCGGTAGTACTCCGCCTCCCCAGGCGTGTCGATGCGGACGATCGCGTCGAACCGCTTGTCGCCGGCCTGCACGACCAGGGCCGGGGTCCGCTCGTCGACCTGGGCGAGCCCGCGGATGGTGAAGATCTCCTCTCCGGTCAGGCCGAGCGACGCTGCGGACTCCCCGGGCGGGAACTGCAACGGCAGGACGCCCATCCCGATGAGGTTGGACCGGTGGATGCGTTCGTAGGACTCGGCGATCACCGCGCGGACGCCGAGCAGCGAGGTGCCCTTGGCCGCCCAGTCACGTGACGAGCCCGAGCCGTACTCCTTGCCCGCGAGCACCACCAGCGGCACCCCGTCAGCCGCGTACCGCCGCGCCGCGTCGTAGATCGCCAGCTGCTCGCCGTCGGGCAGGTGGCGGGTGACGCCGCCCTCGGTGCCGGGGGCGAGCCTGTTACGCAGCCGGATGTTGGCGAACGTCCCACGGATCATCACCTCGTGGTTGCCGCGTCGGGAGCCGTAGGAGTTGAAGTCCTTCGGGTCCACCCCGTGCTCGACGAGGTAACGGCCCGCCGGCGAGTCGGGCTTGATGGATCCGGCGGGCGAGATGTGGTCGGTGGTCACCGAGTCGCCGAGCAGGGCCAGCACCCGGGCGTCGACGATGTCCGGGCGCGGCGTCGGCTTCGCCGGCATCCCCTCGAAATACGGAGGATGGCGGACGTAGGTCGAGTCAGGTGCCCAGCTGAAGGTCTGGGACACCGTGCCGCCGTCACCGGTCGGCAGGGACTGCCACCGTTCGTCACCGCTGAGATCGCCGTAGTCCTCGGTGAACATCTCCGAGCGGATCGCGTCGCCCACCACGGTGGCCACCTCGGCCTCGCTCGGCCAGATGTCACGCAGATAGACCGGGCTGCCCGCGGTGTCGGTGCCCAGCGGGTCGTTGAGCAGGTCGATGTCCATCGTGCCGGCAAGGGCGTAGGCGACGACGAGCGGCGGGGACGCCAGGTAGTTCATCTTGACGTCCGGGTTGATCCGGCCCTCGAAGTTGCGGTTACCGGACAGCACGCTGACCACCGCCAGGTCACCGGCGGCCACCCCCTGGCTGATCTCCTCCGGTAGCGGCCCGGAGTTGCCGATGCAGGTGGTGCACCCGTAGCCGACCAGGTTGAAGCCGAGCTTGTCCAGGTAGGACGTGAGCCCGGCGCGCTCGTAGTAGTCCATGACGACCTTGGAGCCCGGTGCCAGGGTGGTCTTCACCCAGGGCTTGCGGGTCAGGCCACGGTCGACGGCGTTGCGGGCGAGGATCGCCGCCCCCACCATCACCTGTGGGTTGGACGTGTTGGTGCAGGAGGTGATGGCGGCGATGGCGACCGCGCCGTGGTCGAGGGAGAAGCTGGTGCCGTCCGCGAGAGTCACCGGGGTCGGGTTGGACGGGCGTGCGTCGAGATCACTGGAAGTACCCGCAGCTGCCTTGACCGGGCCGGCGTAGTCGGCGAGCGCGGTGCGGAACGCGGCCTTGGCGGTGCGCAGCGGCACTCGGTCCTGCGGGCGCTTGGGGCCGGCCAGCGAAGGCTCGATCGTGGACAGGTCGAGGGTGAGGGTGGTCGTGTAGGTCGGCTCATGGCTCGGGTCATGCCACAGGCCCTGCTCCTTGGTGTATGCCTCGACGAGGTCGACCTGCTCCGCGGGCCGGCCGGTCAGCCGCAGGTATGCCAGGGTCTCCGCGTCCACCGGGAAAATCGCGCAGGTCGAGCCGTACTCGGGGCTCATGTTGCCGATCGTGGCCCGGTTGGCCAGCGGGACGTTGCCCACGCCCTCGCCGTAGAACTCGACGAAACGGCCCACCACCCCATGCGCGCGCAGCATCTCGGTGATCGTGAGGACGAGGTCGGTAGCAGTGGTCCCGGCTGTCAGTTCTCCGGTGAGCTTGAACCCGACCACCGTCGGGATAAGCATGCTGACCGGCTGGCCGAGCATGGCGGCTTCCGCCTCGATGCCGCCGACGCCCCAGCCGAGCACCCCCAGGCCATTGATCATGGTGGTGTGGCTGTCCGTGCCGACCAGCGTGTCGGGGTAGGCGAGCGTCCCGTCGGCGGTGTCCTTGGTGAAGACAACGCGGGCGAGGTGCTCCAGGTTGACCTGGTGGACGATCCCGGTGTTCGGGGGGACGACCGTGAAGTTGTCGAAGGCGGCCTGGCCCCACCGGAGGAACTGGTAGCGCTCACGGTTACGGCTGAACTCCAGCTCGGTGTTGCGCGCGAAGGCGTCCGGCTGGCCAAAGACGTCGGCGATAATCGAATGATCGATCACCAGTTCCGCCGGCGCAAGCGGGTTGATCTTTGTCGGGTCACCGCCGAGCGCCGCCATGGCCTCGCGCATCGCGGCGAGGTCGACCACACACGGGACACCGGTGAAATCCTGCATGATCACGCGGGCCGGAGTGAACTGGATCTCCCGGCTCGGCGCGGCGGCCGGGTCCCAGGACGCGAGCGCGCGGACGTGGTCGGCGGTGATGTTGGCGCCGTCCTCGGTGCGCAGCAGGTTCTCCAGCAGGACGCGCAGGCTGTAGGGCAACCGATCGGCTCCGGGGACCGCGTCCAGCCGACGGATCGTGTACCTGCGGCCGCCTACCTTGAGCTGACCCGTGCTGCCGAAACTGTCCATAATCTCCTCCTCGCCGCGTTTCCTCGCGGACCATCCTGGCGTTCACTCCAGGAGCTACCCGGCTCGCTGGGCCCGGGACCAGTAATATCCTATTTACTTAGTATTGCTAAGGATATACCAGAAGATCAGCCGTCGCGTGCGAGGCTCCTGAAGTGTGGCGGCGCACCGGATAGGTCATCTAACTGATAGTAATAAAAGCGGCC
>NZ_CAKJTM010000013.1:55960-111850 GCF_917627345.1 Protofrankia sp. CiP3
GTTCCTTGATCCACGCCCCTACTGCCGGGGCGCTCTAAACGTGGGTGTGCTCAGGCGTTCTCGAGGAGATCCGGCGAGACACTCGCCTCGGTGTTTGGCAGCCCGAGCGCGTGCGCCCGCTTGTCAGCCAGCGCAAGCAGCCGCCGGATCCGACCGGCGACCGCGTCCTTGGTCAGCGGCGGGTCCGCGAGCGCGCCCAGCTCCTCCAGGGAGGCCTGGGCATGCTCCAGACGCAGCTGCCCGGCGGCGAGCAGATGCCCCGGCGCGTCGTCGCCCAGAATCCTCAACGCGGCCTGGACCCGGGCACCGGCCGCAACCGCCGCCCGCGCGGAACGGCGAAGGTTGGCATCGTCGAAGTTCGCCAGCCGGTTCGCGGTTGCCCGCACCTCCCGGCGCATCCGCCGGTCCTCCCAGGCGAGCAGGCTGTCATGCGCACCGATTTTTGTCAGCAGCACGCTGATCGCGTCGCCGTCCCGGATCACCACCCGGTCAACCCCGCGCACATCCCGGCTCTTGGCCGCGACACCGAGCCGGCGGGCCGCGCCGACCAGCGCGAGCGCGGCCTCCGGCCCCGGCGAAGTGATCTCCAAGGAGCAGGAGCGGCCCGGCTCGGTCAGCGAACCGTGGGCCAGGAACGCCCCGCGCCACGCAGCCGCGGCGTCGCAGGACGCGCCCGTCACCACCTGCGGCGGCAATCCCCGCACCGGTCGGCCCCGCTGGTCAAGCAGCCCGGTCGACCGCGCCAGCTGCTCACCGTCACGCTCCACCCGGACGATGTAGCGCGCCGAACGGCGCAGCCCACCCGCGGCGAGCACCGCGATGCCCGACGGGAAGCCGAACACCTCCGCGATCTCGCGGCGCAGCCTGCGGGCGGTGGCGCCCGCGTCGAGTTCGGCTTCGACGACGATGCGGCCACGCACGATGTGCAGCCCGCCACCGAAGCGCAACAACGCGGCCATCTCCGCTCTGCGACAACATGGCTTCGCCACCCGCAACCGGCTGAGCTCGTCCTTGACGGTGGCGGTCATTGCGGCCACACGAATCATTCCTCACCTTCACGAGCGGAGACGGTGGCCGCGGGATCGCCGCGCACCGCATCGTCTGAAACCAGCTTGTCGTCCGCGACTGGACCTGGCCGGACGCCGGAACCGGCCCCTGCCATCCCGGCGAACACCGCCTTGAACGCGGCGGCCAGCCGTCGCGGGTCATGGCGCGGCTCACCGGGGTAGGCGACCGGTACGAGGTGCAGCCGCGCTCCCAGATCGGCCGCGGCACGGGCGAGCGCGCCCGGCTCACCGACCGCGTCGCGGTCCGCGATCACGACATCGAACAGGAGGCCCGGCGCATGCTTCCCGATGACCCGCAGATGCGCCTCGGGCGGATAACCGGCGGTCTCACCGGGCTGTGGCACCAGGTTCAGGACCACGACGCGGCGAGCCGGCGAACCGAGCAGGCGCTCGGTCATCTCGGGCACCAGCAGATGAGGCAGCACGCTGGTGTAGAGCGAACCCGGGCCGAACACCACCCACTCGGCCCGCTCGACGGCGTCCAGCGCCGGTGGGCACGCCGGAGGCGTCGCGGGCTGCAGACGCAGGCTCCGGACCCGGCCGGCGGTGGTAGCCACCTCCGCCTGGCCGTGGACCTCGACGACGGCGGCCGGCTGAACCGGGTCGAGCCCGGCCACCTCGGCGACGATGTCGATGCCCGTGTCCGACAGCGGCAGCACCCGCCCGGAGGCCCCCAGCAGCCTGGCCGCAAGGTCGAGCGCGGCCACCGCGGAACCCTGGCGTTCGGCGAGCGCCGTCAGCACCAGATTACCGACAGCGTGACCGGCGAGCGGGCCGCGGCCACCGAACCGGTGCTGGAACAGCTCCGCCCAGGTGGCCGACCAGGTGTCGGCACCGGCGAGCGCGGCCAGCGCCATGCGCAGATCACCCATGGGCAGCGCTCCCAGCTCGTTGCGGAGCCGGCCCGACGATCCACCGTCATCACCTACTGTCACGACGGCGGTGAGATGCTGGGTGATGCGCCGCAACGCCCGCAGGGACGCGGCCAAACCGTGGCCACCGCCGAAAGCCACCACCGCGGGACCGGTACCCGTCACTCCCGCCCCAGATCACGATGGACGACCCGGACACCGACGCCGTCGCCCGCGAGCCGCGCGGCGAGCTGTTCGGCCATGGCCACACTGCGGTGCTTGCCACCGGTGCACCCGACCGCGAGTGTCAGATAACGCTTGCCTTCCCGCACGTACCCCTCCCCCACCAGCCGCAGCAACGCCGCGTACTGGTCGATGAACTCCGCTGCCCCTGGCTGGGCCAGGACGTAGTCACGAACATCTGGATCACGGCCGGTGAACGGTCGCAGTGCCTCCACCCAGTGCGGATTCGGCAGGAACCGGCAGTCGGCCACCAGGTCGGCGTCCAGCGGCAGACCGTACTTGTAGCCGAAGGAGACCACCGTCGCGTTCAGGCGGTTCCCGCTCGGCTGGCCGAACGCGGTGTCAATCTTGGCCCGCAACTCGTGGACGTTGAGATCGGTGGTGTCCAGGACCAGGTCCGACTCGCCGCGCAGCTCCGCCAGCAGCGCGCGCTCACGGCTGATGCCGTCGACCACCCGTCCGTCGCCCTGGAGCGGATGCGGCCGGCGGACGTGGTCGAACCTGCGGACCAGCGTCTCGTCCGAGGCCTCCAGAAAGAGCACCTGCGGATGCATGCCACGGGCCTCGAGCGCGTCCAGCGTCGCGCGCAGGTCGGAGAAGAACGCCCGGCCGCGGACGTCCACGACCACGGCGATGCGATTGACCGCGCCCTGTGACCGCAGCCCGAGTTCGGTCATGGTGGCTAACAATGCCGGTGGGAGGTTGTCAACGACGAACCAGCCGAGATCCTCCAGGCACTTGGCCGCGGTGCTGCGGCCAGCTCCGGACAACCCGGTGATGATGGCGAGGTCAAGCGGCACGGCGGAGGTCATGTGGGAACACCCCAGGTTGACGTGGTATCGGGACCGGGCCCAGCGGTGGTGGTGCCGGCCGCGGCAGCTCCCGATGGCCCCGGTTCGGGCGCGGACACCGCGGGTGGGGGCACCGGCGCGGTTCCGTCAGTCCCAAGAATTTCCCCCGTGTACGGGTCGACCGCGGGTGGGGCGACCGCCGCGGCTCCCGGCCCGGTCGCGGCCAGCGCGTCCACCACGGCCTGGGCCGTCCGCCGGCCGATGCCTGGAACCTCGGCGATCTGGTCGGCCGTTGCCCGGCGTATCCGAGCGAGCGAGCCGAACGTCGCCAGCAGCGCTTTGCGGCGCGTCTCACCGAGCCCCGGCACGTCGTCGAGCAGCGAATGAACCATGGCCTGGGAGCGCTTCTGGCGATGATAGGTGATCGCGAACCGGTGCGCCTCGTCCCGGATCCGTTGCAACAGGTACAGCGCCTCGCTGGTGCGGGGCAGAATCACCGGATCATCCTCAGCCGGCAGCCACACCTCCTCCAGCCGCTTGGCGAGCCCGCACAGGGCGATGCCGCCGGGGCCGCTGTCGATACCGAGCGCGTCCAGAGCTCGGCGGGCCGCGGCGACCTGTGGGGGGCCGCCGTCGACAACGACCAGGCTGGGCGGGTAGGCAAAACGCCTCGACCGGTCCGTGACCGGGCCCGGCGGGGTGCTGGACGGGTTCGCCAGCCCGGCGACGTCCTCGTCCTCGGTGCGCGCCTGCTCGGCAAGGTAGCGACTGAACCGCCGGCTGATCGTCTCGTACATGCTCGCGACGTCGTCCTGCCCGTCCACCCCGCGGATGGCGAACCGCCGGTACTCCGACTTGCGGGGCAGCCCGTCCTCGAAGACGACCATGCTCGCGACGACGTTGCTGCCCTGCAGGTTGGAGATGTCGAACGACTCGATCCGCAGCGGTGGCTCGGCCAGGCCGAGCGCGTCCTGGATGTCCGACAGCGCCCGGCTGCGCGCGGACAGATCACCGGCCCGTTTCGTGCGATGCAGGGTGAAGGCCTGGGCCGCGTTGCGCTCGACGGTCTCCAGCAGGGTCCGCTTGTTCCCACGGCGAGGAACCCGCAGGTCGACCTGGCTGCCACGGGCGGCGCTGAGCAGCTCGGCCACGGCGGCCGCGTCCGGCGGGAGCACCGGGACGAGCACCTCTCGCGGGATCTCGTTGGCGGCGCCGGGGCCGGCGGGCTCGCCGGCCCCGGCCAAGGCGTCGGTCCGGGCAGCGGCCTGGGGGGCGGCCTGGGGGGCGGCCTGTGACAGGTACTCCTGGGCGAGGAACTGCTCGACCAGCTCCCCTGTGGTCAGCTCCTCGAGCTTGTCGACCACCCAGCCGCGCTGGCCGCGGACCCGGCCGTCACGCACGTAGAAGACCTGGACGGCGGCTTCAAGATCGTCCTGGGCGAACGCTATGACGTCGGCGTCGGTGCCGTCGGGCAGCACCACGGCCTGTTTTTCCATGGCCTGGCGCAGAGCGCCGATGTCGTCCCGCAGCCGCGCGGCGCTCTCGTACCGCTGCTCCGCCGCGGCCTGCGCCATCTCGCGTTCGAGCGTGCGGATGTACCGGTCGGTCCGCCCGGACATGAAGTCGCAGAAATTCTCGACGATGCGACGGTGCTCGGCCGCGTCGACCCGGCCCACGCACGGTGCCGAGCAGCGGCCGATGTAGCCGAGCAGGCAGGGGCGGCCCATCTGACCCGCGCGCTTGAACACGCCCGCACCGCACGTACGGGCCGGGAAGACGCGCAGCAGGAGGTCGAGGGTCTCCCGGATGGCCCACGCGTGGGGGTACGGACCGAAGTAACGGACGCCGGCGCGCTTGGGACCGCGCATGACCTGCAGCCGGGGGAACTCCTCGTGCAGCGTCACCGCGAGGCTCGGGTAGCTCTTGTCGTCCCGGTAGCGAACATTGAAGCGAGGATCGAACTCCTTGATCCAGGTGTACTCGAGCTGAAGCGCTTCGACCTCCGTCGACACCACCGTCCAGTCGACCGCGCTCGCGGTCGTCACCATGTGCTGAGTACGGGGGTGGAGGTTGTGTATATCGGTGAAGTAGGTTGACAACCTGGCGCGAAGGTTCTTCGCTTTGCCCACGTACACCACGCGGCCGTGCTCGTCGGAGAACCGGTACACCCCGGGTGTCGCCGGAACCGATCCCGGCGCGGGACGGTAGGACGCCGGATCAGCCATGAACCGAGCCTACGGCGCGCCGGACAGCCATCGAACAACGCCTCCACGTAACCATTTCATCACGCTGGGCATCTGCCCTTGAAGGGCGGCCATGACCCGGGGCGGAACAAAGCCCCGTGACGACCATGGCTGGGCATATCTCACAGCTGGCGGGACACCCGTCATGGCGCGGGGCGGCCGGCGATGCCAGGGTCCATGCTCGGAGACCATGAGCGGTGTGCAAACCATGGCCCGTCAGGCGCTCGCCGTCCGATGGCCACGACGACCGGTCCGACCGGCGCTGATCCCGCGACACCTGCGTGCCGCCATCCCCGGAGAGGGCCTCCTGAGGCTGGCGTCGACCTTGTCCAGGCTGGTCCCGAACAAGTCCCTTAACGTGTTCCGGGTGGCATCTTGCCTGACCGGCTGTCACCCTCGATACCGCGGTGCACAGCGTCGCTGGATGACGAAGGAGGCACGACGGATGCAGGTGGACGATGTGACCACCGAGTTGGTCGTCAATGACGCACCTTCCCGCGGGCGGCTGACCGTGCTGCAGGTGAGCTGGCGACGGGCCGACCCGCTTGCCGTGACGTTGGAACTCATCTCCCGGCCCGATCATCCGGCGCTGCCGCGAGGCACCTGGGTGGTGCTGCGAGACGCGCTACGCGCCGGTCTGGACATCCCCACCGGCGGCGGTGACGTGCGGATCACCCCGGAACCGGACCGCGGCTGTGTGCGGCTCGATCTGACATCTCGTGAACTCCACTCCGTCGTCCGGCTGGACATCGAGGCCGCACGGGCGTTCCTCGACGCGACCGAACAGGTGGTTCCCCGCGGTGCGGAACGTTCTGCCGAGGAACTCGACGCCGTTCTGGCCGATCTGCTACGTACCTGACCTCCGCGTACCCGGTCTGGGGCCGTGCGGACCTGTCCCGTTGTCCCGCGGCGTGACAGGAACCCCGGCGGTCAGGACGCGGCTGACGCCGGCCCGGCCGCCGGCCCGAAGCCGGCCCGTGGCCCGAGGATCTCCCGGAGGAACAGCCCAGTATGGCTGCTCTCGACCGTGGCGACCACCTCGGGCGGTCCTTCGGCGACGACCCGTCCGCCACCGGTCCCGCCCTCCGGCCCCATGTCGATGACCCAGTCCGCCGTCTTGATGACGTCCAGGTTGTGCTCGATGACGATGACCGTGTTGCCAGTGTCCACAAGGCGGCCGAGAACGCCCAGCAGTTTACGGATGTCCTCGAAGTGCAGCCCGGTCGTGGGCTCGTCCAGCACGTAGGCGGTGCGGCCGGTGGAGCGCCGCTGGAGCTCGGCGGCGAGTTTGACCCGTTGCGCCTCCCCACCGGACAGCGTCGGTGCCGACTGGCCGAGCCTGACGTAGCCGAGACCGACGTCGTTGAGGGTGCGCAGATGCCGGGCGATCGCGGGAACGGCCGCGAAGAACTCCGCGGCCTCCTCGATCGGCATATCGAGGACCTCGGCGATGCTCCGGTTCTTGTAGTGGACCTCCAGCGTCTCCCGGTTGTACCGAGCACCGTGGCAGACCTCACACGGCACGTACACGTCCGGCAGGAAGTTCATCTCGATCTTGAGAGTGCCGTCCCCGGCGCAGGCCTCGCAGCGGCCGCCCTTGACGTTGAACGAGAATCGCCCGGGGAGGTACCCACGGACCTTGGCCTCGGTGGTCTCGGCGAACAGGCGGCGAACGTGGTCGAAAACGCCGGTGTAGGTGGCGGGGTTCGACCGCGGGGTCCGGCCGATCGGGGACTGGTCAACCCTGACGACCTTATCAAGATGATCAATGCCGGTGACGCTACGATGCCGTCCCGGCACTTCCCGAGCGCCGTTGAGCTTGTTCGCCAGTACCGCGGCCAGGATGTCGTTGACGAGAGTGGACTTCCCCGAGCCGGAGACGCCCGTGACAGCCACGAAACAGCCGAGGGGGAACGACACCGTCACATCCCGCAGGTTGTGCTCACGGGCCGCGTGGACGGTCAGCGCGCGGCCCGTGGCCGGCTGCCGCCGGATGTCGGGCACCGGTATCTCACAGCGGCGCGACAGGTACGCCCCGGTGATCGAGGACTCCTCGCTGAGCAACGCCTCCACCGAACCGGACACGACGACCGTGCCGCCATGCTCACCAGCCCCCGGCCCGATGTCCACCACCCAGTCGGCGGCGCGGATCGTGTCCTCGTCGTGTTCGACGACGATCAGGGTGTTACCGAGGTCGCGCAGCCGGACCAGCGTCTGGATGAGGCGACGGTTGTCCCGCTGGTGCAAGCCGATCGACGGCTCGTCCAGGACGTAGAGGACCCCGACCAGCCCCGAACCGATCTGGGTGGCGAGCCTGATCCGCTGCGCTTCCCCCCCGGCCAGCGTGCCGGCGGCACGGTCCAGGGACAGGTAGTCCAGCCCGACGTCGAGCAGGAACGCGAGCCGCGCGTCGATCTCCTTGAGTACCCGGCCGGCGATCGTCCGTTCCCGCTCGGTGAGCTCGAGCGCCCGCAGGAACTCGGCGCATTCCCCGATGGCCATAGCGGCCACCTCGGCGATCGAACGACCGCCCAGGGTCACCGCCAGTGATTCGGGTTTGAGCCGGGCGCCGCGGCAGGCCGGGCAGGCGATGTCACGCATGTAGCCCTCGTAGCGCTCACGGCTGCTGTCCGACTCGGCTTCCCGATGGCGGCGGCCGAGGAAAGCGATCACCCCCTCGAAGGCGGTGAAGTACTGGCGTGACCGGCCGTACCGGTTGGTGTAGGCGACCTGGACCTCGGTCTCCCCCCGGCCGTGCAGCACAGCCTTGCGCGCGCGTTCCGGCAGGCCCTCCCAGGGGATGTCCATCCGGAAACCGAGATCGTTGGCCAGGGCCTCCAGCAGCCGGGTGAAGTACTCCTTGTTGTGGCCGGCTGACCACGGCGCGATCGCTCCGTCGTTCAGCGACAGCGTCGGGTCGGGAACGACGAGCTCGGGATCGACCTCCTTGCGGGTGCCCAGGCCGGAACAGTCCGGACAGGCACCGTACGGGGAGTTGAAGGAGAAGGACCTCGGCTCCAGCTCCTCGAACGACAGGTCGTCGTACAGGCAGGCGAGATGCTCGGAGTACATCCGCTCACGGTCGGGGTCGCCCGGGTCGCGGTCGACGAAGTCGAGCAGCACCAGACCACCACCAAGGCCGAGTGCCGTCTCGATGGAGTCGGTCAGCCGCTGCTTTGCCGACGCCTTCACCGCCAGCCGGTCAACCACGACCTCGATCGTGTGTTTACGCTGCTTCTCCAGTTTCGGCACGTCGGTGAGAGCGAGGACGCCGCCGTCGACACGCGCCCGGGCGAATCCCTTGGACTGCAGGTCCGCGAAGAGGTCGAGGTATTCGCCCTTGCGGCCCCGGACGATCGGGGCGAGCACCTGGAAGCGAGTGCCTTCGGGTAGCTCGAGCAGCCGGTCGACGATCTGCTGCGGGGTCTGCCGGGAGATCGGTCGCCCGCACTTCGGGCAGTGCGGGCGACCCGCCCGCGCGAACATCAGGCGCAGGTAGTCGTACACCTCGGTGATCGTTCCGACTGTGGACCTGGGGTTTCGTGAGGTCGACTTCTGGTCGATCGAGACGGCCGGCGACAGCCCCTCGATGAAGTCGACGTCGGGCTTGTCCATCTGGCCAAGGAACTGGCGGGCATAGGCCGACAACGACTCGACATACCGCCGCTGCCCCTCCGCGAAAATTGTGTCGAAGGCGAGGCTGGACTTTCCCGAGCCCGACAGCCCGGTAAAAACAATCAAGGAGTCCCGTGGCAGGTCGAGGTCGACATCGCGCAGGTTGTGCTCTCGCGCGCCGCGAACGACGAGACGGTCTGCCATCGTGGGATCCTTCGCGGTCTGCTCGGGTGACGGGACATGCCGCGTTCGAGGACGGATGTCCGCGGCGCCTGCCATGGTACGGACGAGCTCCGACAGCTTCGGAGCGACATCGCGGTGGGGACAGCTGAGGCGAGCCCCGCCATGGTCGCCGGCATGGCCTGGCCTGCCACGGCCACCGGCGGCGGTATGATGTTCAGCGGAGGAGAACATGGGACACGGCGAGCACGGGTATTCGGGAATGGTCGCGGCCGGCGGGCCGGCGGATGTCCGCGAGCTACCGGGGCTGACGATCATCAAGGTCGCGGTCGGTCCGATGGACAACAACGCCTACCTGCTGCGGTGCGCCGCCACCGGCGAGCAGCTTCTGATCGACGCCGCGAACGAGGCCGAGACGCTGTTGGGCCTCATCGGTGCGGCGGGGCTCACCACCGTGGTGACGAGCCACCATCATGATGATCATGTGCAGGCGCTGGACGCGGTGGTCGCGGCGACCGGGGCGAGGACGGTGGCGCACCCGGCCGACGCCGACGCCATCCCGGTGCCGACGACGGTCCTGGTCCGTGATGGCGACGAGGTGACCGTCGGCACCGCCACCCTGCGGGTGATTCACCTGGTCGGGCACACGCCGGGATCGATCGCGTTGCTCTACGACGCCGACCCGGCCGCGCCGCATCTGTTCACCGGTGACTGCCTGTTTCCCGGTGGCCCCGGTGCCACTTTCGGGAATGCCGCGGCGTTCAGCTCTCTCATGGATGACCTCGAGCGGAAGGTTTTCGGGCCACTCCCGGACGCCACCTGGATCTATCCCGGGCACGGCAGGGACACAACCATCGAGGCGGAACGGCCGCACCTCGCTGAATGGCGTGCCCGCGGCTGGTGAGCGAATACCGGGACGCCTGGACGCGACTTACGGCGTGTTTCGGAAGTCGTTGGGAGAAATCTCGGGCTCGAGGCCCGCAACCGCCGTGTCATGTAGCCGGTTCCGGCTGGCAGTGAGCGCGCGCTGCACTTCCGCCTCGATTTCGAGAGGATCGATCCCGAGCCTGCGGCCGATATGAACGGACCAGATCTCACCGCGCACATTGGTCTCGAAGTCCAGTTCGCTGCGCAGGTCGTTACGAGCTGCCTGCCGATTCTGGCTCACCATGACAAATGTGCTGAGAAAGATGGCCTCCAGGCTGACAAGCATCGTCAGCAGGCCATAAGGATAGCGGTCGAAAACCAACGCGGGACCAAACAGCCCCGTGTTCGCCACAATCCAGAGGCCGAACCACAGAGCGTGGATGTAGACAAATGTGAGACTGCCCGCAAAAGCCGTGACAGCGTCGGCCACCCGGTCCTGTGAGCTCTTCAGGCTGGCGACCAGGCGGGTCTCGTTACGGATGTGATGCCGTGGCCGCTCGCAGACCTCGGCCGGGAGCTGTCGCGGCCGAGGCCTGACGGCGTTGACCGGCCGCTCGCAGGCCGGGCAGCGGTCACCGGAACGATCGGGCGCGGCGGGCGTCTGGCTGGCATCAGCGGATTGGGCGCTGGTCATCTGCTCAGGTTCCCACTGGGGCCACAGCCATGGTGCCCGGTTCGGCTGGCCGGTCGTCCGCGGCGGGAAGAACGTGGCCCACGAAGCTCCGGCAACAGGGGCGTGGATCGGGGAGCGAGGCCGGGGCGCGTGTATCGCGAGGTGACGGAGGGAGTCACCTTAGCGATGACGCGAGGTGCGTGCCCTACGGCCGGTCGCTCTCGATGACATCAACAATACCAGCGCGGCGTCGATGGTACTGGCAATGCCGGTCTCGCTATCGAGGTGGTGACAAGAGGGCCGATCGCTGATACAGGTATTTCACCATTCTGGTTCAATCAGACGAATCGAGGGAAATTGATGCATGCCGCGAGTCCGACCGAACCCGGACGCCATGACAAGGAGCTGCTATTTCGGTACGCGCGGTAGCCGCACCCCCGCACAGAAGGAGACCGAGTTGAACGAGCTACAGACATTCCATTTACCCGAGTTCATCGACGGCACGGAATCCGACCTCGCGCTGGCGCGCGCGATGGTGCGCGCCTGGCGGAGCGACGGAATATTCCAGATTGCTACCAGCCCGGCACAGGATCAAAAAACCCAGGCCGCGATTGAATCGAGTAAACGATTTTTTCGCCTGCCCATGAAAGCCAAAAGCCAATGCGTGAGTGGGCTGACCTACAGCGGCTACATCGCGTCCGGCGAGGAGGTCACGGCCGGCGAAGCGGACTATTCCGAGATTTTCACCGTCTGTCCGGACATCGCGCTGGACGATGCCCGTGTTCAGGCGCGGTGGCCATGCCACGGCCCGGCCCCCTGGCCCGACGCCGAATACCAGCGAAGCATGCGGGTGTTCATGGACGAACTCGGCCGGGTGGGTGAGAAACTGCTGAAGCTGACAGCGCTGGGCCTGGAACTTGATGACACCGACGCGCTGACGAGGCTGACCGCCGATGGCTGGCACCATATGCGGGTCCTGCGTTTTCCCGCTTTGTCGAAGGAGAGCCGTCGCGGCATCGGCGCCCACACCGACTACGGGCTGCTGGTGATCGCCGCCCAGGATGACGTAGGCGGGCTCTACATACGTCCGCCGGTTGCCGGGGAGAAGCGGAACAGGAACTGGCTGGCGAACGAGAGCGCCGCCGGCATGTACGAGAACGAGGAGCCGTGGACGTTCGTGCGGCCGGTGCCGAGCGTACTGACGGTGTTCCCTGGTGACATTCTTCAGTTCCTGACCGACGGCTTTCTGCTCTCGACACCGCACAAGGTCAGGCTGAACACCCGAGAGCGTTTCGCGCTCGCGTACTTCCATGAGCCCAATTTTGCGGCCCGCGTCCGTCCGCTGTCCGGGACCAGCGCTGACTGCATCCACTACGGGACACATTTTACCAACATGTTCATGCGTAGTTATCCAGCACGAATTACTACCCAACGCATCCTCGCGGAGGACCGCCTGTCAGTCCTGTCCCTCCTGCGGGATGACGGCGGGCTCCTGATCAGCTGATCTCCGAGCCCGACCTGGCGGGTGACCCGCCGTACGCTTGTTGCCGGACCGCGCTAACGGTCCGGCAACAAGGCTCCGTCAACTTCCCGGAACCACACCGACCGGCGGCACGGATTCACTTTCCGCGATACCTCCCGCCAGATTTTTCACATCCTTCTCGTCCTTTTTGGTCTTCTCCTGTTTTTCCGTCCGGGTGGCAGCCGCGCCCGGCCAGTCGGTGTCCTCAGCCGCGCGGCGGGCGTCGGCGAGGAACGGCCCGCCGCCGCTCGGGTCGAGTACTCCCGCCTCCGCCCAGTCGAACCTGCCGGCCAGAACCTGTTGCGCGGCCCGGAAATTGTAGGTGTCGTCGTTGCTCCACAACGCGTCGAACAAAACATCGACCCGGCGCCGGGCCTGCCGGCAGAACAGGTCCGCCAGCTCGATGGCGGTCGGCTCACCGTCCCGCGCGAGCAGCTGCGCACGAACCACGCACGCGCTCATGGCGAACAGCTCCGCACCGATGTCGACGATACGGCCAAGAAACATCTGTCTCTTTTCCAGACCACCCTTCCAACGGCTCATCCCATAGAAGGTCGAGCGGGCCATTTTGCGCGCCGACCGTTCAACGAACCGAAGGTGAGTCGCGAGCACGCCAAACTCAGCGAAGGCACGCGGGCCGGTCCCCTCCCCCACAACCAGCCTGGGCAACCAGCGGGCGTAGAAGCCAGCCGCGCGCGCGGAGCTTCTCGCCTTGGCCGACAACGGGATCTCCGGCTCGATGATGTCCCCGGCGACCGTCAGATGAGTGTCGACCGCCTCCCGGGCGATGAGCAGTTTCATGATTTCGCTGGAGCCATCGAAGATCCGGTTGATACGCAGGTCACGCAGCATCTGCTCGGCTGGGACGGGCCGTTCGCCGCGATTGGCCAGCGATTGCGCCGTCTCGTAACCACGGCCGCCGCGGATCTGCACCATCTCGTCGGCGACCAGCCACGCCATCTCGCTCGCGTACAGCTTGGCGAGCGCGGCCTCGATCCGGATGTCCTTACCGCCTTCGTCGGCCATCATCGCGGTCAGGTCGACGACCGCCTCCATGGCGAACGCGGTCGCGGCGATAAAAGCGATCTTCTGAGCGATGGCCTCGTGGCGGCCGATCGGCTGGCCCCACTGAACCCGCTCGGCGGCCCACTCCCGGGCGATCCGCAGCGAGTACTTCGCGCCGCCGGCGCAGACCGCCGGCAGGGCCAGACGGCCGGTGTTGAGGGTCGTCAAAGCGATCTTGAGCCCTTCCCCCTCCCGGCCAAGCCGGTCTTCGACCGGTACTCTCACCCGGTCGAAGCGGGTGACACCGTTCTCGATGCCACGCAGACCCATGAACTCGTTGCGGTGCTCGACTGTGACACCGGGCGCGTGCGCGTCGACGATGAAACAGGTGATGCCGCCGTGACGCTCCGCGGCTGTCGGCACGACAGCCATCACAACCAGCCGGTCCGCGATCACACCGTTGGTGGTCCACAGCTTGCGGCCGGACAGCTCGTAGGCCACACCGCCGTCTACAGGAACGGCCTGCGCACTCATCCGCGCGGGATCGCTGCCCACATCTGGCTCGGTCAGCAGGAACGCGCTGATCTCCTCGCGGGCGACCAGTGGCAGGTACCTGCGCTTCTGCTCACGTGTGCCGAATCTGCGAACCGGCTCGGCTACCCCGATCGACTGGTGCGCCGAGAGCAGGGTCGGGATGGAGGAATGCCAACTACCGGCGAGCGCCAGCGCCCGATTGTAGTACACGGTGCTCAGCCCGAGGCCGCCATACTCCTCCGGGATCTTCATGCCCAGCGCGCCCAGCCCTTTGAGACCATCGAGGACGTCCCGCGAAATACGTCCATCCCGCTCGATCTGGAGTGGGTCCACGTGCTCACGCAGGAATTCCTCGAGCCTTTCAAGAAAGGCCTCACCGCGCTTCCTGTCGGCCTCCGACGGTCGGGGGTGCGGCGAGATGAGATCCAGGCGAAAATGCCCGAGGAAGAGCTCCTTACCGAACGACGGACGCGTCCATGCCGTCTCACGCGCGGCTTCGGCGACCTTGCGGGCGTCCTTTTCGTCCACTTGTGGCATATTCAGCTCCCAGGCTCAGCAGATCTGCTATGCCTTTCCTTCCCCGTCCGGAGCGATCTATTGTTTGTTGCCGGCTGTACGTATTGGGCGTTTTTTGGTGGTTGGGTTTTGGTGTTTGGCTAGATGAAGATCAAATTTGTCAAGAAGCATCGTCAACGTCGTTGACTACACTGTAGGTAGAAGGAAACATGAAGGAGACCAATGGAGACCGCGCAACCTCGCCACACCCGCACCCCTCGCGGGACGCTGTCCCAACAGCTGCTGCTCGACACCGCGATGGAGATCGTCGACATCGGTGGGGTCGGAGGCTTCAGCATGCGAGCGCTCGGTGCCCGGCTGAACATCGACCCCACTGCCGTCTACCGGCACTTCCGCACCAAGAACGATCTTCTGGAGGCCCTGGCCGACCGGGTGGTGCGAGGTACGGAGCCACTCCCCCACTCCGGGAGCCCCCTCGCAGACCTCCGGGAGACCTTCGCCCAGCTGCGCCGGTCGCTACTGCGCCATCCCACCCTCGCGCCGATCGTCCTGCGCCGGCCGCCGGGCGGCGAAGCCAGTTGGGAACGGACCAACCACACGATCGGCCTGCTCCGCGACGCGGGCATGCCCGATCATGAGGCGGCCAACGCCTTCCAGACGCTGCTCTTCTACACCCTCGGGCATTCCCTCACCGAAGCTCGCCACACCGCCGCGACGATCGCCCGGAAAGGGCCGGACGCCACCGTCACGCCAGTAACCGCGATCAGTCCGGCCGCTTCCCGCTACCCCCACCTCGCCGCGGCCGCCGACCACCTCGCCGCCGAGATGGAAACCCAGTTCCACGAGGGGCTGGGCCTCATCCTCGCCGCGCTCGCGATCTGACGGCCCGCCCCGCCGATGAGCGAGTCCAGCCCGAGCCCGGGGCGCACGCCCCGCCGCGACACTCGGTCTGGACACACTCACGGCTGGTGCCAGTACGCGTTCCGGACGCATCATGATCAGAAAAGATCTGACTCGTCAACGTCGTTGACTACAGTGTGGGTAAACACAGGCACCATCCCGCAGGCCGTCCCTCACAAAGGGAGCGCCGTGCTGGCCGCACCGGTGAACGTGTCAATCTCCTCACGGGACGCGATCGCCCGCGGGCCGATCCCCTCGATACTCAGGGCCGCCGCCGCGGCCGCGAACCGGACCGCCTCGCTCACCGTGCTCCCGCCTTCCAGCGAGATGAACAACGCACTGGCGAAAACGTCACCGGCCCCGGTGTCGTCGATGAGCTGAGATGCCGCGACGGCCGGGAACTCCTGCGTACCGTTCGTCAGCAGGACCTCGCATCCGCCGGCTCCCTTGGTGACCACGACGATCCCGCCGGCCCGCCGAACCGCCTCGGCCACGTTTGCCAGGTAGGGCGCCTCATAGTCCGCAAACACCACCACGTCCAGGTGCGCGGCGGTCGGGCCGTCGATCTCAAGGGGCTGGTGGTGGACGCGGCCGTGCTCGTCCCAGGAGCGGATCAGCCCCTGCGGGGTCAGGCCGAGCAGGCTGCGCGCACTCGCTCGAGCGGCCTCCTCGATGAGGATCTCCCGTGCGACGGGGGCGAGGTGCAGCACGCGGCTTTCCGGAAGCTTGTCGAGGCCTGACGCCCGGCCCGCGGATTTTTCCAGCCATTGCGCCCGAAGACCATCAATGCTTTCGTTACGAAACCGTGTCGTGTCCGCCGAAGGCTGGATGTAGAGGACCGCCTCCGTCGCGAACGGCAACCAGACCGGTGCCAGCTCGGGGCCCCGGCCCCGCCCGACTCCAGCGGCGCGAAGGCCAAGGCGTGCCGCCTGGATGATGGCGTAGACCACGCTCCCGCCGACCGCGAGCGACGCATCGGGACGGACATCGACCGTCGGGTTCCCCACCGCCAGGTAATCAAGGGGCGGAGCACTGATCAATGCCTCGGCACTCCTGATCGTCATGGCCGCAACATTACTCGCGGGGCGCCACGCCCCCGGCAGCCCGAGCGAGCCGTTCAGCGCCGCCGCGCGCTCCTGCCGCAGGCACGCAGACAGCCGGGCACGGCGTGGGAACACGACCGGAAGGATCAGCCACGGCCGGTCCGTGTGCCGGAAGCCGGCGCCACGGTCCTCCCCGTGGGCAGGGGCGTGACCGTCGCCAACGCCCCTGCGATCTCCGGATAGCCGACTGTACCGATCAGTCGCGGGCTGGCCGCGGCGTTCGGGGCTCCGTCCCCGGACATTCCGTCGCCGGCCGCACCCGCGTCGTCCAGGACAAGCGCGCAGCCGGCATCCGGACGCTCAGCCAGCCGCGGGAGCAGATCGCTCAGCAACTCACCCGGCGTGGTGGTGGGTACCGCGGCCAGTGGGACGCTGATCTTCGCCACTCGGGTGGACCAGCGGTCGTCACCCGGAACCGCAACAAGATCACACAGTTGTGTCACTCCGGTGAAAGCGCCGTTGACGTCGACCACGGCGAACACCGTCTGTCCCCCCGGCATCCGCGTGCGCGCCATCTCCTCGACAGCCGCGGACACTGTCCGCCAACCGGGCAGGATCTCGGGTGCGGGACCCATCACATCCCCGACCCGGACGCCCGCAAGCATCGTGTTCGTACGCAGCCGGGACTGTTCCGCCCGGCCCGAGGCGAGAGCGGGCCAACCGAGCAGCGCGACCCACAGACCCAGCGCACCCACCACAAAGGCCAACGCCACCCCCGCGGCGATCAGGATCCAACCGGTGATCATTCCAGCTCGGGCGACTGCCATGCCCGCCCGCTCACGGCTGCCGGTCCACCGGTGGACGATCGCGGTGAGCAGCCGCCCGCCATCGGTCCGCGGCGTGGGCAGCAGCTCCGACAACGTAATCAGCAACGCAAGAGCACCGGCCCAGAACCCGGCGCTGCCAGCCAATGCCAGCCCCCCGCCCGGGGGCAGCCAACCAAGCGTGACGAAACCCGCTCCACCGAGCCCACTGACCAGCAGCCCGGCACAGGCGACGCGGGCTCCCGTCCGCGGTTCGTGGCTGCCGATGGTGGCGGCCCGCAGCCGGCTGCCGAAGGCACCGACCGTGATCCCATCCACCCGTATGCCGGCCCGGCGGGCAACGGCGGCCCGAGCGAGGTCGGCAACCAGCAGCAGACCGAGAAGAAGCCCGGCGCCGGCGAGACCTGCGGACAGATACGCGACGGACGATCTGCCCGGCACCGTGCTGGGAAGCGTCCAGGCGCCCAGCACGAAGCTCAGGAAGCCGACGCCCACAGCTGCCCCGGGGCGCACCGAGACCGGCGTGCGGACCGTTCCCGTTGCCACCTGATCGACGGTCATGACCATTCGATCCCCTTTCCGTCGCGGTCGCAAGCTGTGACAAAGATCGCGCTATGAGATCCCTCCCAAGGCCGCCGGCACACGCGGCCCACCCGCGCCGTCCGGAGCCCACGAGGCCGGTCGGGCTTCCTCGGCCACCTCAGCGGGACAGCGGCTCCCGGGCAGTCGGCCGGGCACGGCCTGCCTCGCCGACCGGGCAGTCGGCCTGGGTGGCCGAAGAATCACGTACACGCTATTATATGGCTATCTGCCGTAATTGTTCGCTTTTGCGTCTTCGTCTCTGACCCTGCCTGGACGGTGTCCATGACAGCTCCACGCCCGCCGTTGCACGATCCCCGCGTCCATCGAGCGCGTTCCGCGGAGCACACATCCCGACCGGCAGGCCCAGAGCCCGGCCTGGCCGGACACGCGCCGCGCCGATGAGCCGTCCCAGCGACTGGAGCGTCCTCGGCCTTGATAAGGATCCGGCTCCGGGCGACCTTTATGCCGTCCGGGATCTCGCCCGGCGTTTCCTGGCATTCGCCGCTGACGTCGAACACGCGCGCGGGCAGGTCAGCGCGGCTACCACCGGCAGCGTCGCGCAGGCCTGGCTCGGTGCCGCCGGGGATGCCTTCCGCGACGGGCTCAGCGACTTCCCCGGGCAGCTGTCCCGGCTCGAGACCTCCTACCGCATGGCCGGCCAGGCACTCAAGGCCTACGCACCGATCCTGGACACCGCCCAGGCACAGGCCGGCCACGCGCTCTCCCGTGGCCGCGACGCCCGCGCCCGCCGCGACCACGCCGAAACGCTCCTCGGCCCGGCCCAGACCGCACTGACCAGCGCGACCGCCAGCCTCACGGCCCTGACCCGCGCGCACCATCCCGATACCCCGGACGTTGGGTGGCCAGACCCGGCCCAGGTCACGCGGGCACTGCGCGACCACGAAACCGCCCGGACCCGCCTCGAGTGGACCCGCGGCGCTGTTCACAGCGCTCAGGACGAGATCGAGACCGCCCGCCGCCTCGCCCTTGCCGCGGGCCAGCTGCGCGCGCACGCGGCACGTACCTGCGCTCGGGCCATCCAGGCCGCGTCCCACGCCGGCATCCGCGACAGGCCCTGGTGGTCCTGGGAAAAAATCAGAAAAACCGTCGGCGCGGTCTGGCATGCCACCGTCCGGGCCGCGAAAATCACTGTCGCTGTCTTCGGCGTCATCGCGATGCTCATCGGCGGACCGGTCACCTGGATCGTGTGCGCCGCCGCGCTTGTCATCCTGGCCGACGCGCTGGCCGCATACGCCAACGGCGAGGCCTCCGGCTGGGAGGTCGGCTTCGCGTTACTCGGCTGCGTCCCCGGCAGCAAGGGCTTCACCACCACCGCGGGGCTCGCCCGTGGCCTGCGCGGGGGTGCCGCCCTCGCCCGCGGCGCCCGCACCGCAGCCCAGCTCCGCCTCGCCACCATGGCCGCGCATCTGCGCGGCGCTTACGCCCACCCCGCCATGCTGGCAAAAGGCCTGCTCTCCCACCCGGCGGCCGCCACCCCCGACGGCCATATCCGGATGGCCGCCATTAACCTCCGCGGTAATGCCCATCGCGCCGCTCCCGACACGTTTCGGTCGCCGCGGGGACCGCAACACCACATCCGCGACGGCGTCCCGCTCGGTTTCGCCGGCCAGGAGGAGTTCCAGCGGTTCGCCGATACGCTGCACGAGGGCCTACGACAGGCCGGATATCCGGCAGCACGGGGTATCATGCACGGAAGTTCTGTGACCGGGGCCAGTTTCCGAGAAAGGATGCCGTTCGACGTGGCCAGAAAGAGCGACTTCGACGTCGCCATTGCCGATCAGTCGCTTTTCCGACGGGCGCGGGAAGCCGGCGTCGAGATTCGCGGGCACGGCAATCGGACCGCCCCACTCAGAAATCGCGAGCTCAAGGCGCTCGACCTGCTCACCCTCAGCAGAGAGCTTTCTGGCCTTGCCGGCAGAAAAGTCGCCTTCATGTCGTATCGAGACCTTTCCGCGGCTGTCAGCAGGTCGCCTTCGATTATTTTTCCAAAATGATGGACGAAATATTTCTCTACGGATCCCGCCGGGCTGACATCGACACGCTGGCCGGGGAGATCGGTGATGCGCTCGGCGTGATACCAGAAGCGCACGACAGTAGCTTTTTCGGCGCGTACTACTCCTTTGACGGAGTCGCCTTCGAAGCTCGGATCGAGCAAAACATGGATGCCCCCGAAGAGACGGAGGAAAACAAACGGTACCAGTATCCGAGCAGAAAAGATCTCGTTTTGATGATGGAAATAACGATCACGGGCGGAGATCCCGAGCAGATCAAGAAATCGATTGACCGCATCGCTGGCATGGACTTTCTACGGACCTACTGACCGCGCGGCTTCAGGCGTTCCGTGGAGCCGGCGTCCCGTCAGCGAGAAGGCGAGAAGGCGAGAAGGCGACGGAACAGCTATATGCCCGCCGCCTGCATGCCGCGCAGTTCCTTCTTCAGCTCGGCGATCTCGTCCCGCAGCCGGGCGGCCAGCTCAAACCGCAGCTCCTTGGCTGCCTCGTGCATCTGGTCATCAAGCTGGCGGATGAGCTGTGCCAGGTCGGAGCTGGGCATGCCCGCCAACTGCGCGGCGTGACGTCCGACCGCACCGTCATGGCCCGCTTTCGACGGCATGCCGGCTACCGGCGCCTGCCCGCGGGACTGTGCGCGACCACCGCCACCGATCAGCTCGCCCTGTGCGCTCTCCCGCACGAGGTCGTCAAGGATGTCGATGACCTTCTTGCGCAGCGGCTGGGGATCGACGCCGCGCTCGGCGTTGTACGCGATCTGCTTCGCGCGCCGACGGTTCGTCTCGTCGATCGCCCTGCGCATCGACGGAGTCACCGTGTCCGCGTACATGTGCACCTGGCCGGAGACGTTGCGAGCCGCTCGGCCGATAGTCTGGATCAACGACTTGTCCGACCGCAGGAAACCCTCCTTGTCCGCGTCGAGGATGGAGACCAGCGAGACCTCGGGCAGGTCAAGCCCCTCCCGCAACAGGTTGATACCCACCAGTACATCGAACTCACCCTTGCGCAGCTCGGTGAGCAGCTCGATGCGACGCAGCGTGTCAACCTCGCTGTGCAGGTAGCGGACCCGGATGCCGAGTTCGAGGAGGTAGTCGGTGAGGTCCTCGGCCATCTTCTTGGTCAGCGTGGTGACCAGCACCCGTTCGTCGCGTTCGGCACGCGTGCGGATCTCACCGATGAGGTCGTCGATCTGGCCCTTGGTCGGCTTCAGCACGACCTCCGGATCAAGCAAGCCGGTCGGCCGGATGATCTGTTCGACCACCCCATCGGACCGGGACAGTTCGTATGGCCCGGGTGTCGCCGACAGATACACGGTCTGGCCGATGCGCGCGCAGAACTCCTCCCAGCGCAGCGGCCGGTTGTCCATGGCGCTCGGCAGCCGGAAACCGTGCTCGACCAGGTTGCGCTTGCGGGACATGTCGCCCTCGAACATCCCACCGATCTGCGGGACCGTGACATGCGACTCATCGATGACCAACAGGAAATCGTCCGGGAAGTAATCGAGCAACGTGTGCGGCGCGGTGCCGGCCGCACGCCCGTCGATGTGCCGGGAGTAGTTCTCGATCCCGGAGCAGAAACCGACCTGGCGCATCATCTCGATGTCGTAGGTGGTGCGCATCCGCAGCCGCTGGGCCTCCAGCAGCTTGCCCTGGCGTTCCATCTCGGCGAGTCGCTCGGCGAGCTCCGCCTCGATGCCCGCGATCGCCCGCTCCATCCGTTCCGGGCTGGCGACATAGTGCGAGGCGGGAAAGACGAACACATCACTCGCCTCACGGACGATCTCCCCAGTCACCGGATGCAGATAGGTCATCCGTTCGATCTCGTCACCGAACATCTCGATCCGGACGGCGAGCTCCTCGTAGACGGGAAACACCTCGATGGTGTCGCCGCGAACGCGGAACGTTCCCCGGGTAAAGGCAAGATCGTTGCGAGTGTACTGGACATCGACGAACCGGCGCAGCAACCTGTCACGCTCTATTTCGTCCCCGACTCGCAGCCGGACCATACGCTCGACATACTCCTGCGGAGTACCCAGACCGTAGATGCAGCTCACGCTTGCCACCACCACCACGTCCCTACGCGTGAGCAGGCTCATGGTGGCCGAATGGCGCAGCCGCTCGACCTCCTCGTTGATGGACGAGTCCTTCTCGATATAGGTATCGGTCTGGGCGATATATGCTTCTGGCTGGTAGTAGTCGTAATACGACACGAAGTACTCAACGGCGTTGTGCGGCAGCAGCTCCCGGAACTCGTTGGCCAACTGCGCGGCGAGGGTCTTGTTCGGTGCCATCACCAGGGTCGGGCGCTGCACCTGCTCGACGAGCCACGCGGTGGTCGCCGACTTGCCGGTACCGGTCGCGCCGAGCAGGACGATGTCGGTGTCACCGGCGCGGACGCGGCGGGCGAGCTCCGCGATCGCGGCCGGCTGGTCACCGGACGGCTCGAAGTCCGACACGACCCGCAACGGCGCGGTCGAACGGTCAATGCCGCTACCCGGGCGATCGTTACCGGGATGATCAACGGCGGGGTGATCAGCGGTGGGAGGCACGTGTCCTACAACACCACAGCGGTCCGACAGTTTCCGGCCGGCATCGGTAAGCCGGCGGACAGCCGCGCCGGTGGGCGCGGCCTGGCAGTGTCACCGGCCTACGGGCAACGGCCACGCAGGCTCGTCCACACCTCGTCCACCCGAGCATGAAGATCTTCCAAACTGCCGCTGTTGTCCAGCAGGATGTCGGCCACCGCGCGGCGAGCGGAATCCGACGCCTGGTTCGCCATCCGCGCCAGTGCCTGCTCCCGCCCCAGCCCCCGAGCCTCCAGGCGGGCAAGGCGGACAGCAGGTGGCGCCTCCACGACGACAACCACATCGTAACCGCCGGAAAGCCCGGCCTCGACGAGCAACGGCACGTCGTACACGACCACCGCGTCGCTGGGAGCGGCGGCCATGCGGCGGACCGCCTCCGCACCGACCAGTGGATGTGTGATCGCCTCCAGGCGACGGCGGGCGGCGGAGTCGGCGAACACTACCGCCCCGAGGGCCTCCCGATCAAGGCTGCCATCGGCGCGCAGCAGATGCGGCCCGAACTCCGCCACAACGGCCAGCAGCCCCGGCGTGCCCACGGCGACGACCTCCCGCGCGATCGCGTCCGCGTCGATCACAACGGCACCGTGGCCGGCCAGCATACGCGCCACCGCGCTCTTGCCCGCGCCGATCCCACCGGTCAGCCCCACTCGCAGCACGTCGCCGAGTCTGCCGCATCCCCGGTTGTCCCGATACGGCGGCATCCGGATAAGAGCGACCGGCAATAGGGACACAGGGTCCTGACCTGGGCTCGGGCAGCGAACCCACTCCGGTGAGTGACCGAAATCGAAAAACAATATATAAAAAAATAATAGTAGACATATAGCGCGATATCCATCATGGTCGGCGGTGAGCCCGTGACGTTCCGGCCGCTGGTCGCGCCGTGACCGAAGACCGGCATCCGACGTTCACGTCCGTCCTCCAGGAGCTGCCTCATGGCCGGATACCACCGCCGCGCGCCCTGCGCGGTACCGTCGCACCTGCTCGAGCGCATCGCGCGCAACGGCACCGACGAGCAGCGCTCCTGGGCGCTGTCCACGCTGGCCCACGACACCTCGGTGCGCTCCGTGCGGATGTATAATGCCCTGCTGCGCAACCGCCCCACAGACACGCTGCTGCCCCGGCTGGCGTCAGCCGGCACGGCCGACCGGGTCGTCTGCGACGCCACCGGCACGGAGATCCTGCCGGGGCGGCCCGTACGCGCCGAAGGCGGCGATCCCACCGGGGATACCGCCACCAACGAGGCATACGACGGCCTCGGCGCGGCCTTCACCTTCCTGCGGGACGTCTACGGCCGTGACTCCATCGATGACGAGGGAGTCACGCTGCGCGCGAGCGTCCACTACGGCGACCACTACGACAACGCGTTCTGGGACGGTCGGCAGCTGGTTTTCGGCGACGGCGACGGCGAGCTGTTCAGCGGTTTCACCACCTCTCTGGACATCATCGGACACGAACTGACACACGGCGTGACCGAGGACGAGGCGCAGCTGATGTATTTCAACCAGCCAGGCGCCCTCAGCGAATCGTTGAGTGATGTTTTCGGCTCGCTGGTCAAGCAGTACGCGCTGGGGCAGACCGCCGATCAGGCCGACTGGCTGATCGGGGCGGATCTGCTCGCCCCGGGTGTGGCCGGGGTTGCGTTGCGGTCCATGAAAGAGCCTGGCACGGCGTTCGACGACCCCGTGCTCGGGGACGACAACCAGCCCGGCCACATGGACGACTACGTTCGCACCACGGCCGACAACGGCGGCGTGCACATCAACTCCGGCATCCCCAACCGCGCCTTCTACCTCGCCGCAGCGGCCATCGGCGGAAAGGCCTGGGAAAAGACCGGCCTCATCTGGTACGACACGCTACGGGCAGCGCGGCTGCGGCCGAACGCCACGTTCCGGGCCTTCGCCGCGCTCACTGTCCGGCAGGCCCGGCTGCTGTTCGGCGCCGACGAAGTGACGGCTGTCACGCAGGCATGGCGTGCCGTCGGCGTCACCGTGTAGTCAGCGTCACCGGGTAAGAACGCCGGGCAACAGGGGTGCGTCCCAGGTTCCCGGCAGTGCGATGTCGGCCGGTCCGAACTCGAGCCAGCGACACGATCATAGGTGACAATCATGGGATGAGTGATGAACACGTGCGGATCGTCCTGGAACGGTCGGGGGGGTTTGTCGGACAAGCGATCAGGCGTGGTCTCGACAGCGCCGCGCTCCCCGCCGACGAGGCCGCGCGGCTGCGTGGCCTCGTCGCTGGTGTGGAAGCGTCCGGAGGCCGCCCGGACCGCCCGTCCACCCTGGCGCCCCGCCCCGACCGCTTCACCTACACCCTGGAGGTCGACCGGGGTGGGCATCGGCTCGTCCGGCGCTTCAGCGAGCCGGTTCCCGCGGAGCTGCGCCAGCTGCTCACGCTGCTGTCGAAAGCACCGCTGCTGCCAGCCCACCGGTAGGACCGAACAGCCCCACCGGGCATGACGTACGGCCACAGCAACCGCAACCATCCACGACCAACAATCCAAACACATGTAACACGTACAGCACGTATAACGGCCAGAAAAGGGAATCAGGCGAGAACCTTGGCTTTCATCCGGTCGAATTCCGCGTCGGAGATGGCACCGCGATCCCGCAGCTCGGCGAGCCTGGTCAGCTCGTCGGACGGACTCGCCGTTCCCGGGGCCGGGCTTCCCGAGACCGAGCGCACGTAGTCGCGGAACTCCCGATCCTGGCTCGCGGCCCGCCGCGCCGCCCGTTCGTGCATGCTGTCACCCCGGAAAATCAGATATGCCAGCACGCCAAACAAGGGCAGCACAATCACAAAAATGACCCAGGCGGCCTTTCCCCAGCCGGACAGATCATGACTCATAAAAATATCTGATATGACAACAAACAACAGATAGAACCACAATATGAACAAGAAGAACCACAGCATCGTCCAGAAGACACTGAGCAACGGATACTGATAACCGGTCTGCACGAGACCACCCCCTCGGTCGCCCGCACGCCCTTCTGGTTCCCGACCCACACAGCCGGTAGAAGGCTCGCGAGTCACGGCATCGCTGCCCCGTGTATTACCCACCGGCGGACCCCGCTACCGTGCCGGGCGGTGACGGGCGGCCGGTCACCCCCACAGGATGAATTCCAGGCGATCCCGCCAGCATTCTGTTGATCTTCTGGTATATCGATGCCACGCCGACATGAACAATCATCGGGCGCTTCCCGCGGGTCCTGATCGACCAGATCGCGACGCTCCACACCGAACAAATCCGGCATAGCCTCCCTATTCAATACTTGCCGCATTCATCCGTACGGCCGGCTCCTGCCCGTGTGCCAGCGCGCACCTGGCGCACGCCCTCACATGCCCCGTCCTGTCGGACAGCCAGGTGCTGGTGGACCGCTCACCTCGGTCATGGGACACTTCGCGCCGTGCTTTCCGCGGCCGCGCCCCGCGGCGCGGACGACCCGCCCGCAGACGCTTCCCTCGTACGGGTCCCCACCCGGTCCGCAGCCTCGCCCGCACCGCCACCGCGGCCCGCCGACCTCACCGCGGAGCAGCTCCGCGACCTGCACGCCCGGCTTGCCGCCGGCGATGCCCAGGCACTCACCGACGTGCACGCCCGCTATGCCCGCTACCTCGTGGCCGTGGCCGCCCGGATCACCGCGGATCCCGAGGCCGCGGCCGAGATCGCGCAGGACGTCCTGGTACACCTGTGGGAGCATCCGCTACGGTTTGATCCCGACCGTGGCAGTCTGCGCGCCTACCTGGCCGTCATCACCCGGCGGCGCGCCATTGACTGGCTCCGGCGGGAGAACGCGCGCCGGCCGTCCGATGCCCTCGCCCGGGAACTGGCCGCACGGTCGGACAGCCCCGCCGCCGATACCGAGGTGCTGGCCGAGATCACCGCGGCGATCGTGCGCCGCGGTGTGGCGGAGCTGCCCACCATGCTTCGGGAAACGGTGGAACTCGCGTTCTTCGACGAATGCACCTATCGCGAGGTGGCAACCCGGCTCACCATTCCGGAGGGCACCGCGAAGTCCCGGATCCGCGCGGCCCTGCGGAAGCTGGCGGTCCGGCTGGAGCGCGAAGGGGTCCGCGTATGAGCACGACGCACGACGGAGGATGACGCAAACACCGAACGCAAACGGGGCCTGCGGAAGATTCCCGCAGGCCCCGCCGTACGCTGCCCGGGGCGTACGCGCCCCAGGCTGGGACTATTCCCGGCCGAACTGCTCCCGAAGACGGCGAAGCGCGTCCTCATCGATCGCGGAGGCGGGCTGGTCGGGCTCCGCGGAGGTGTAGGACGACGGGGCGACCGCGGCGGCCTCGGCCTCTTGGGCGGCCCGGATCTGTGCCTGGTGCGCCTCGTAGCGCTGCTGCGCCTCGGCGTACTGCCGCTCCCACTCGGCCTGCTGGTCTTCAAAGCCAGGCAGCCATTCCCCCGTCTCCGGGTCGAAGCCCTCGGGGTAGACGTAGTTGCCCTGCTCGTCGTACTTGGCCTCCATCCCGTACTGGGACGGGTCGAACGCCTCGCCCTCACCGACAAGGGCGCTGGAGTCGTTCGCCTGCTTGAGGGAGAGACTGATCCGGCGACGGTCCAGGTCGATGTCGATGACCTTGACGAGGATCTCGTCGCCGACGTTCACGACCTGCTCGGGGATCTCCACGTGCCGCTCGGCCAGCTCGGAGATGTGCACCAGGCCCTCGATGCCCTCGTCCACCCGGACGAACGCGCCGAACGGCACGAGCTTGGTGACCCGGCCCGGGACGACCTGGCCAATCGCGTGGGTGCGGGCGAACTGGCGCCACGGATCCTCCTGCGTGGCCTTCAGCGACAGCGACACCCGCTCGCGTTCCAGATCGACGTCGAGGACCTCGACCGTGACCTCCTGGCCGACCTCCACGACCTCCGACGGGTGGTCGATGTGCTTCCAGGAGAGCTCGGAGACGTGCACCAGGCCGTCGACACCACCGAGGTCGACGAAGGCCCCGAAGTTGACGATGGAACTGACGACGCCCTTGCGGATCTGTCCCTTGGCGAGCTGCGCGAGGAACTCCGACCGGACCTCGCTCTGGGTCTGCTCCAACCACGCCCGCCGGGACAGAACCACGTTGTTCCGGTTCTTGTCCAGCTCGATGATCTTGGCTTCGAGCTCGCGGCCGACGTAGGGCTGCAGATCGCGCACGCGGCGCATCTCCACCAACGACGCAGGCAGGAAGCCCCGCAGCCCGATGTCGAGGATGAGACCGCCCTTGACGACCTCGATGACGGTGCCGTTGACGACGCCGTCCTCCTCCTTGAGCTTCTCGATCGTGCCCCAGGCGCGCTCGTACTGAGCGCGCTTCTTGGACAGGATGAGACGGCCCTCCTTGTCCTCCTTCTGGAGAACAAGCGCCTCTACGTGATCACCGACCGTCACGACCTCGTGCGGGTCGACATCGTGCTTGATCGAAAGCTCCCGCGAGGGGATCACGCCTTCGGTCTTGTAACCGATGTCAAGAAGCACCTCATCGCGGTCCACCTTGACGATGGTTCCGTCGACGATGTCACCGTCGTTGAAGAATTTGATCGTTTTATCGACGGCGGCGAGGAAGTCCTCAGCCGAGCCGATGTCGTTGACCGCGACCTGCGGGGTGGTCGGGGCGGGCGGTGTGGTCACGGTCTCCACGGGTCGTACGTCGGTGGTGCTCGTCAAGGGGTCGGCTCCGGACTACGGGTTCGTCGTATACACGGGAGACCGGATCGAACCGCCGAGACGGAGGGACAGGGACCGTGCAAAACGAACACTGTCGGTACCGATAGCGACGCTCGAGCGGATCTGCTAGGTCTGAGATCCACAGACTCTCGTGCCAGACCCAAGTCTAGGGATCGGTGTCCAGGGTGGTCAACGCCATCGCGGGTCAACCTCGTCCCGCGCCGGAGTGGATCGCGTCGCAGCCCGCGAACCCGACCGGGGCGCGAGCAGAACGCGACCGGGGCACACCATCGGGACGCGGGGACGCACGCGGCGGACAACCACCCCCCATCCGAAGATCGAAAGACGCTGCGAGGATCGATGCCGTGAACGGACCAGAACCCGCCAGACCGGACGTGCCCCGGCCCGTCCTGCCGCGGTACCCCCCGGGCGGGTATCACCCCGCCGAGTTCGGCTACAGCGACGTCGACGACGACAGTGCCAGATGGGCCAACCGCGGCTACTGGGACGCCACCGCCGATGACTACCAGGCCGAGCACGGCGCCTTCCTCGGGGACGCCGACTTCCGCTGGTGCCCGGAGGGCTTGCGGGAGGCGGACGCGCGGCTGCTCGGCGAGGTCCGCGGCCGGACGGTGCTGGAAATCGGCTGCGGCGGCGCACAGTGCGCCCGCTGGCTGGTCACCCGCGGCGCGGAAGTGGTGGCGCTGGACCTTTCCGCCGGCCAGCTGCGGCACGCCCGGACGCTGTCGGCCGCCACCGGGGTGGCTGTCGCCCTGATCCAGGCCGACGCCACCCGGCTGCCGCTGGCCGACACGAGCGTGGACCTGGCCTGCTCGGCCTTTGGCGCGATCCCCTTCGTCGCGGACAGCGCGGCCGTCATGCGCGAGGTCGCCCGGGTGCTGCGTCCCGGCGGGCGCTGGGTCTTCTCCACCACGCACCCGATGATCTGGTCGTTTCCCGATCATCCGGGCAAGGAGGGCCTCACCGTGGTCCGGAGCTACTTCGACCGGCGAGCGTACGTCGAGCGGGACTGGGCCGGCCGGACGAGCTACGCCGAGACCCACCGGACCGTCGGTGACCGCGTCCGGGAGCTGGTGGCGGCCGGCCTGATCCTGCGCGACCTGATCGAACCGGAATGGCCGGCGGGTCATGACCGGGTGTGGGGCCAGTGGGGGCCGGTACGTGGCCGCCTGTTCCCATCCACTGCGATCTTCGTGACCGAGAAGGCCGCCGGCCCCGCGGGAGAACCCGTTCGGTGAACGCGGTCACCCGTGTGATGCGGCGGCAACCAGACCGGATGATCAAATCAGGTGATCAAGATGTCTGCGGGCCGGCCGGCCGGAGCCCGCCATGGCCGGCCACGGATTTCCCGCTACCAGCTTGTTACAATTAGTAATGGGAATACTACTGTCGTGACGTGGTGGGATGACACAGCAGCCAACCGTCCGGGCGCGGTGGATGTGGGCGCGGTGCCGCTTGCCCAACGCCCGTATCCGCCCGCGCTCGGCCCGGTCGGCGGAGTCCCGCTTGCGCCCCCGGCGGCATCCCGGCGGGCGCTGCGGGGCGCCATCCGCGGCGCGTCCCCGCTGGCGCTTGCCGCGATCACCGCCAATATCGCGAACCTGATCGTCACGCTGCTGCTGGCCCGTCAGCTGTCCACCGCCTCCTACGGGACGCTGGCTCAGTTGCTGGCGCTGTTCTTCGTGGTGTCCATGCCGGGCAGCGCCCTGCTCGTCGGCGTCGTCCGCACGGTGACGCCCTGGCAGCAGGCCGGCGAGACGGTACTGATCGACCAGTGGGCCGCGCGGGTGCGGCGGGCTGGTGTCGTGCTGGTCGCGCTGACCGCGATGACGAGCCTGCTGCTGCGGGGGGTGATCGCCACAGCCCTGTCCCTGCCGAGCCCCGACGGTGTCGCCGAGATTCTCACCGCGGGCGCCGCCTGGTGCCTGCTCTGCGTGGACCGCGGGCTGCTCCAGTCCACCCGCGCATACGCGGGCCTGGCGGCGAACCTGGTGCTGGAAGGCCTGGTCCGGGGAGCGCTCGCGGTCGGGCTGGTGCTGGCGGGCCTCGGTGCCGGCGGTGTCTGCCTGGCGATCCTCCTCAGTGTTCTCGTCGGGCTCGGGCATGGACGGACGGTCATCGCCACGCGCTCCGGCCGTTACCAGGCGTACATCGACCTGCCCGCCGCCCGCGCGGCGCGCCCGGTTCACGCGGGCGGCGCTCCGGTGCCGGCGCCGGACCGCCTGGCCGTCGAGATCGGCGCCGCGCTGATCGCCCTCGTCCTGCTGGGCGTGCTCCAGAACATCGACGTGCTGGTGATCGGCGCACACCGCTCCGCCGAGACCGGCTCCTACGCGGCGGTGTCCGTCGCCTGCAAGGCGCTGGTCTTCGCCGCGGTCGTCCTGGGGGGCTTCCTGCTGCCCGAGACGGCAACCCGCCGCCACCACGGCCAACACGCGCTGCACCAGCTGGGCGCGACACTGACGATGCTCGCGGTGCCGGCCGCGGGGCTTCTCCTCGTCGCTGTGGCCGCCCCGGCCCAGGGACTGTCGCTGGCGTTCGGGCCGCGGCTGACCGCCTGCGCCAGCGCGTTCGCGCCCCTGGCCGGGGCGATGACCTGTCTTGGGGCGACCGTCCTGTGCACCCACTACCTGCTGGCCGTCGGCGCGCGCGGGGTCCTGGTGATGCTCGCGGCCGCGGCCGCGCTCGCCATCGCGGGCAGCTGGTGGATGGGCGGCGCCGCGGTGGCGACAGCCCGGCTGGAACTCGCCCTGTACGCCGTGCTGGCCGCTGGCACCGGCCTGCTGGTCTGGTCCAGCGCCCGGCGCGCCGCGGTCCGGTGAACGTGTGATCCGCCTCCCCGCGCTGGCAGCGGGCAACGGCCGGGCCGCGGGCGTCACCATCGCCACCGCGCGGATCGCCAGCGCCGCGTTCTCGGCCATACCGATACAATTCATCCGGTATCGGTATGGCCTACGGCCTTGCCAGCAATCACCTGGATACGGCTTCATGATCGAACGATGGCTCCCGGAACACGCCGTAGGATGCTCCGGACGCAGCTCACGATCAGCGCACAGCTCGGGGAGCCGGGTATGGCTGCGTGCTGCCGTCCTCCTCCCGGGCGCAGCGGCGGCCGGGAGCCGCACCAGGATGATTGGGCTGCACGGGTGACCCTGACCGCACCATCCGCACGTCCGCGGCGAGGTCTTTCCCGCCGGCTCACCGGCCGGCCGGCCGCTGGCGCCGGGCCGTCGCCGCGCCAGCACCGATGGTCGCCGCCATGGCCGGCGCCGCTGCTGGCCGCGATCGTCTATCTCCCGCTGCTGCTCACCGCGCCCGGTCGGGTCGGCGTCGACACCAAGGCCTACCTGTACCTGGACCCGCAACGGTTGATCAGCCACGCGGGGGTCATGTGGGCCCCGAACGTCGGGATGGGTTCGGTCACCCACCAGAACATCGGCTTCCTGCTCCCGCAGGGCGCCTTCTTCTGGCTCCTGGACCTCGCCGGGCTGCCCACCTGGGTCGCCCAGCGGCTGTGGACCGGCTCGGTGCTGTTCCTCGCCGGTGCGGGCGTGCTCTTCTGCATGCGGTCGTTCCGCTGGCCGGACCGGTTCGCCTTCGTCGCCGCGGCCGGCTACATGCTGACCCCGTACGTCCTGGAGTATGAGGCGCGGATGTCAGCGATCCTGCTGCCCTACACGGGCCTGGGATGGCTGCTCGGGATCACCATCCGTGGGCTGCGCGAGGCCCGGGGAGGCCGCGCGGCCTGGCGGCCGGACGGCTGGCGCTGGCCCGCCGCGTTCGGTGTCACGGTCGCCCTGGTCGGCAGCAGCAACGCGGCAAGCCTGATCTTCGTGCTGCTGGCACCGATGCTGTGGCTGCCCTTCGCCCTGTGGGGCACCCGCGAGGCCCGGCTTGGGCCAGCGCTAGGGATGATCATCCGTACCGCTGTGATGATCGTACTGTGCTCAGCGTGGTGGATAGCGGGCCTGATCACTCAGGCTGGCTACGGTGTGAACATACTCGCCTACAGCGAGACGCTCAAGACGGTGGCCAGCGCATCCCAGGCATCAGAGGTGCTGCGCGGTCTGGGCAACTGGTACTTCTATGGCGCGGATGCGCTGGGGAGCTGGATCGTCGCCTCCCATGACTACACCCACACCATCTGGGTGATCGTCGTGAGCTTCGCGCTGCCGCTGCTCGCGCTGGCGGGCGCGGCCCTGATCCAGTGGGGCTACAAGGCCTACTTCGTCGCGCTGCTCGTCGTCGGTACCGCGATCGCGGTAGGTGTGTACCCCTATGACCGCCCCTCGCCGCTGGGCTCGGCCTTCCGCGCGTTCTCCCAGGCGTCGACGGCGGCTTTGGCGCTGCGATCGATGCCCCGCGCGGTACCGCTGGTGGCGCTCAGCCTGTCAGTGCTGCTCGCCGGAGGGCTCGCCGCGGTGTCCCAGCGGCTTGCGGAGGTGCTCGCACGCCGCAGCTCCCACCGCCCGCCCGGCCGCCTGGGCGGGCGGGCGTGGATCTCGGCCAGGCTGCCGTCCCTCGTTCCCGCCACCGCGTGGGCGATCGTGGTCGTCCTGGTCGTGGCGAACCTGAGCCCGCTGTGGCGCGGCCGGTTCATCGAAGCCGGCCTGGACCGCCCCGAACAGATCCCCGGCTACGAGCGGCAGGCCGCCGCAGCCCTCGACGCGGCCGGTTCCACCACCCGTGCGCTGGAGCTGCCCGGCGCGGACTTCGCGCACTACCGCTGGGGGACCACCCTCGACCCCGTCCTGCCCGGCCTCGCGAACCGCCCGTACCTGGTCCGCGAACTGATCCCGTTGAGCGCCGCCGCATCCGCCGACCTGCTGCGCGCGCTCGACCGCCGGTTGCAGGAAGGTGTGTTCGAAACCGACGGGCTCGCCGACATCGCGCGGCTGATGAGCGTCGGCGACATCGTCCTGCGCAGCAACCAGCAGTACGAGCGTTTCCGCACCCCGCGCCCGGTGCCGACCTGGGCGCTGTTCACCAGCCCGGTGCCCACGGGGCTTACCGCGCCCCGCGCCTTCGGCCCGCCGGTCACCGACACGCCACGCATTCCCTTCGATGACGAACTGGCCCTGGGCACGCCCGTGAACGCCCCGGACCCGCCGGCATTGGCCGTCTTCGGCGTCACCCGCCCGCAGCCGATCGTGCGGACGGCGACCACCGCGGCACCGCTGCTCGTCAGCGGCAACGGCGAGGGGCTGGTGGACGCGGCAGCCGCGGGCCTGCTGGCTGCCCCGCTCGCCGCGAACCGGGCCATCCTCTACACCGCGTCGATGGCAGCCGACCCCGCGTCGATCAACCAGGCGCTGGCCGATGGCGCCGATCTTCTACTCACCGACAGCAACCGGCGCCGAGCCGAGCGCTGGAGCTCGGTCCGGGACGACTACGGGTACGTCGAAACCGCGGACATGATCCCGCTGGTTCCTGACCCCAACGACAACCGGCTGCCGGTCTTCCCGGACGAGGCCGCGACAGCGCAGACGGTGACCGTGCTGCACGCCCCGGGCCAGCCCAGCGAGATCGCCGCTGTCGGCGCGACCGACTACGGCAACGCCTTCTCCTACAGCCCGTCGGAACGTCCAGCGGGTGCGGTCGACGACAACCTCGACAGCATGTGGCGGGTCGGCGCGTTCACCAACCCGGTCGGGCAACGCCTGGCGATCACCATGACGGAGCCGGTGCGCACCGACCGGATTCGCCTGATCCAGCCGTTGCGCGACTCCCCCAACCGGTGGATCACGCGGGCGACGCTCCGCTTCGACGGCGGATCACCGGTGACCGTGGATCTCACCGACGCGTCACGCACCGCAGCGGGACAGCTCGTGACCTTCCCGGCCCGCGACTTCACCCGGCTGGACATCACCCTGGACGCGACCAACATCGGGGCCCGCGCGACCTACACGGGCCTGTCCAGCGTGGGGTTCGCGGAAGTCGACATCATCCGTCCGGACGGCAGCGCGCCGCACGCGCGGGAGCTCCTGCGGATGCCCACCGACCTGCTTACCGCGGCGGGCGCCGGCTCCCTTGCGCACCGGCTCACCCTGCAGCTCACCCGCGACCGGGCAAACCCGGCGGAACCGTTCCGCACCGACCCCGAGACCTCGATGGCCCGGGTGTTCACCCTGCCCACCGCGCGCACCTTCGCCCTGTCCGGTACCGCTCGCGCGTCCGCCTACGCCAATGACCTGGTGCTGGGCAGGGCCACCGGGCTGCCGTCCGGTGGGGTGAGCACCGAGTCCTCCGGCCGGCTGCCCGGTGACCTGGCGGCCGGCAGCGCCAGCGCGTTCGACGGGGACCCGGCAACGCTGTGGAGTCCCGGCTTCGGGGCACAGACCGGCAACTGGGTGCAGATCAACTCCCCGCAACAGGTGAGCTTCTCGGCGCTGACTCTGTCGCTGGCGGCCGACGGACGCCACTCCGTGCCGAGCGTGCTCGGGCTGGTCGTGGACGGCCGGCGGGTGGACACGCTGACCATCCCACCGATCACCGACATGCCGGACGGCACCAGGACCGTCACCCTCAGCTTTCCCCCCGTCCAGGGCAGCCATATCCGCCTCGTCGTCGACAGCGTCCGCCCAGTCACCACCCGTGACACGATCGATGCGCAACAGCTCACAATGCCGGTAGGCCTGGCCGATGTCGACATCGCCGGCCTGCGGACGCCGCGGGCCGCGGCAGCTCTTCCCGGCGAATGCCGCACCGATCTCGTCATGCTGGACGGGCACCCGCTCTCCGTACGGATCACCGGTTCCAGCGCCGACGCGCTTGCCCGCAAGGGCCTGCCCCTGTCGCTGTGCGGCCAGCCCATCGCCCTGGGACCTGGCGACCACGTGCTACGCACCGTAGCAGGGGCGGACGCCGGCTACGACCTGGACAGGCTCATCCTGTCCTCAGAACCTGGGGGCGGCCCGTCGCCGGTCACGGCCGGCGGATCGGTCACCCCAGCCAGCCAGGGCACCCCGGCCGATCCGCCGGCTGGGCCAGCTGGCAACGCCGCCCGCGCACCCGCGGTGACGGTCAGCGCATCCACCGAAACCTCATTCACGCTGCGGGTCACCAACGCTGAGCCAGGCAAGCCCTTCTGGCTGGTGCTCGGGCAGAGCCTGTCCGCCGGCTGGCAGGCGACGACGCCCGGCGGATCGAAGGAGAACCCGAAAGCCATCGACTACGGCGCGCCCCGGCTCGTGGACGGCTACGCCAACGGCTGGCGGATCACTCCGACCGCGTCCAGCTTCACCGTCAACCTCACCTGGGCACCCCAACGGCTGGTACGGCGCGCCCTGATGATCTCCGCAACAGCGCTGGCGTCGAGTGTCGCGCTGCTGGTCGTGACGGCGAGAAAACGCCGGCGGTCACGTGCGCAGGCCGGCCCGGTGACCGTCGATCTGCCCACCTTCGAAGCACCGGCGGCGCGGGCCGCCCGAGTTCCGATCACGGTGGCGATCCCCACGGCGGTGACAGCCGCCCTGGTCGCGCTGGCGCTGGTGAACCCGGTGGCAGGCGTCGCCACCGGGCTGGTGACACTGGCCGCGCTGCTCATACCGCGTGCCCGGATGCTGCTCAGGATCGGGCCGGTGGTCCTGCTGGCCATGAGCGCCGCCTATGTCATCCAGGTCCAGATCCGCCACAACCTCCCGATCGACGGCGAGTGGGTCAAGGCATTCGGGCGGATCGCGACCGTGTCGTGGATCGCGGTGCTGCTCCTGGGGTCCGACACGGTCGTCCGGGCCGTGCAACACCGCTACCGGGAGGCGCCGCCGACGACAGAACGCGGGCTGCGGCAATGACCCCAGTAGCGTCTGTGCAGGGCGGTCACGGTGACCGCCGGTAGTTGCGGACCTGACCGGCATCCCCGCCCGCCGGCCGCGGCTGGCAAGGCTGGGCTGGTCGCCGGGTCAGTGCCGGTCTCCCGCACGCGGGCCTGGGCCGTCCGCGGCCGCGGGAGGAACGGGGGCGTCCGCGCCAGCCACGGAGGCCGCCGCGGTGAACAGCGCCAGCAGCTCAGGGGATGGCGGCAGCGGCCGTGATATCGCCTCTCCCTGAAGAAGGTCGCAACCGAGCTCCATCAGCATCCGCAGGGCGCGGGCGTCCTCGACGCCCTCGCCGACGACCCGCAGGCCCAAGCGGTGGCCCAGGTCCAGGACCGCACAGACGATCGCGGCGTCGGGCAGGCTCCCATGCGCGCCGGAGACGAACCCCCGGTCGATCTTCACCTCGTCGAACGGCAGCGCCTTGAGGATCTCCATCGAGCTGTACCCTGTCCCGAAGTCGTCCAGCGACAGCTTCACTCCGCGGGTACGCAGCTCCCGCAGCATCGCCGCGGCCCGGGCCGGCTGGGTGACCAGCGCGCTCTCCGTGATCTCCAGTGTCAGGACGTCGGCCGGCAGGCCATACGCGGACAGCGTCTCCGCAACCAGGCTGGGGAGATCATCGCGGATGAGCATCCGCGCCGAGAGGTTCACCGACACCGGTACGTGGTGACCGGCCACGGCCCAGTCGGCACACTGGCGCAGCGCCTCGTCCAGTACCCACTCGGTCACATCAATGATCAAAGTGGACCGTTCCGCCATGGGCAGGAACGCCTCGGGTGCCAGCAGCCCGCGGTTCGGGTGCGCCCAGCGCAGGAGTGCCTCGACACCGGCGATGCGGCCGGTCCGCGCGGACCGCAGCGGCTGGTAGTGGAGGCGCAGCTCGCCACTGGCGACGGCGGCCCGCAGCTGAGCGTGCATGGCCAGTTCCCACGGCCGGACGCCGACCATACCAGGATCCCACACACCGACCCGTTCACCATCCCGTTTGGCCGCGTGCAGCGCCGCATCCGCGGCTGGCAGCAGCGCGTCAAGACTCGTTCCGTGCAGCGGGGCGACCGCGACACCCGCGCTGGCCTCGACCTCGACCTCGACGCCGTCGATCCGGAACGGGCCAGCGATCTGGCTGATCACCATCCGGCCGATCGCGCGCATCTGATCATGCGTGGCCGCGGGCTCACCCGGCAGATCGGCCCCGTAGATGACCACCGCGAACTCGTCACTGCCGATACGACCGGTGAACGCGGGATCCGCGGGTACGCCGCGTAGCTGCACCGCGATAGCCTGAAGCAGCCGGTCCCCAGCGGAATGACCGAGAGCGTCGTTGACCTCACGGAACCGGTTGATATCAAAAAGCACCAGGACGGCGTCACGGCCCGCGGCAAGCGCGGCGGCGAGCGCGGGCTGGGCCACCCGAGCCAGTCCGGCCCGGTTCGCGAGGCCAGTCAGTGGATCTCGATCCACCAGGAGCTGGCTCCAGCGGCCGAATCCGTACACCACCAGGGTTGTCGCGGTGATACTGAAGACAGTCATCACGACCGCGGGTATCGCGGCCCCGAGGTCTCCCTCGACCGCGAAACCGGCCACGGCCCCCGCGCTGATGAGTACGGCGTGGGCGACCGCCTCCCACAGCCTGCGCACCATTGCCCCGCATGCCGCGATCCAGGAGTACCAGAGCAGGTACAGATCGGAGTCACGGCCGTGGGTACTGTCACACAGCGCAATCGTTATCGCAAGAACCGAGGTGACCACCAGAATGTGGTGAACGGTCGGCCGCATGCGTGCCAGCAGCAGCGCGACGGCCAGGTTGGCCGTGCTTATCGCTACCGCGAGCCACGTCCCCAGCTGGTTCTGCCCTGGCGACCGGGGGAGCAGCGCGAGAACGAGGAAAAAGAAGAGGCCTCCGGCGGAAAGTATGATCAGAAATCGCCGTTGATCCGTGAAAGGCGGAAGGCTCATGTCGACACCCACCTGATCAACAACGGATACCCACGGCACCAGGGAAGGCCCCACCGGATACTCCACGGGATAACTGCCCAAAAACTGCTCACAGTTACACTGTGAGCCTCAGCGACACGGATGTAACCCGCCAGCCCGCGGGTTTGGCGGGTCTACAGGACAGCTGTGGCTGATCGAGGCTCCTGTATGCACACCCCCGTGACAATGCCGCCGCATCGGCGTGACCTGACAGCGGGCGGCGGCTGCGGACAGCGGCGACAGGCCGGCAACCCGGCAGGCACCCCGGCAGCGGCTCAGCTAGCACCCGGCACGGTGGTCAGTGGGCGGCGGCGTCCCAGGTCAGGCCGCAACCGACACTGACGTCTAGAGGTACCGACAGCTGGTAGGCCGTCCCCATCTCGGCCCGCACCAGTGCCTCGACCTCGGCCCGCTCACCCGGAGCGATCTCCAGTACAAGCTCGTCATGGACCTGGAGCAACAGCCGCGACCGCAGCCGGCGGTCCCGCAGCGCCCGGTCGACGCCCAACATAGCGATCTTTATGATGTCCGCCGCGGACCCCTGGATGGGAGCGTTGAGCGCCATCCGTTCGGCCATCTGCCGACGCTGCGCGTTGTCACTGGTGAGGTCCGGAAGGTAACGGCGGCGTCCCATGATTGTCTGCGTGTAACCGTCCGCGCGAGCCTGCTCGACCACTCCGCGGAGGAAGTCCCGTACCCCGCCGAATCTGGCGAAGTACGTCTCCATCTGTGCGCGGGCCTCTTCCGGATGGATGCCGAGCTGGCTGGCAAGCCCGTACGCCGACAGGCCGTAGGCCAGCCCGTAGGACATGGCCTTGATCCGGCGGCGCAGCTCCGGGTCGACCGCGTCCACGGGCAGGCCGAACGCCTGGGCCGCCACGTAGGTATGCAGGTCCTCGCCGGAGGCGAACGCCTCGATCAGTCCCGCGTCGCCGGACAGGTGCGCCATGATGCGCATCTCGATCTGGGAGTAGTCGGCCGTCAGCAGGGACTCATAACCCGTGCCGACGATGAACGCCCGGCGGATCTGACGGCCCTCGGCCGTGCGGATCGGGATGTTCTGCAGGTTCGGGTCGGTCGAGGACAACCGGCCGGTCGCCGCAATCATCTGGTTGAAGGTCGTGTGGACACGACCGGCATCGTCGATCATCGGGATGAGCGAGTCCACCACGGTACGCATCCGAGCGACGTCACGGTGGCGCAGAAGTACCGCCAGTAGCGGATGGTCGGCCTGGGTGGCAAGCCAGAGCAGCGCGTCCGCGTCGGTGGTGTAGCCAGTTTTGATCTTCTTGGTCTTCGGCAGGCCCAGCTCGTCGAACAGAATCACCTGTAGCTGCCTGGGCGAGCTGAGGTTGAACGGCCGCCCGACGATCTCATGAGCCTGCCCGGACACCGCGGCGACCTCAGCGGCGTAGTGCTTCTGGAGTTCGATCAGATGATCGGTGTCAGCGGCGATACCGGCCCGTTCCATCCCGGCCAGCACGCCGACGAGCGGCAGCTCCACGTCGTGCAGGAGCGCGGTGGCACCGCGGCGGACCAGCTCCGCGTCAAGCACGTTGGCGAGCTCAAGGCAGGCACGGGCCCGCACGACATCCGCGGCGGCCGCGTCCGCCTCGTCCGATCCGTCGATGGTCAGCTGCCCGGTGTCAGACCCCTGCGCGCGCAGGTCGCGCCGGAGATAGCGCAGCACGAGATCGGCCAGGTCGAAGCCGCGCTGGCCGGGCAGCGCGAGGTAGGCCGCGAGCGCGGTGTCGCTGGTGACACCCGCGAGAGACAGGCCACGGGCGGCAAGCGCCGACATGGGGCCTTTGACGTCATGCGCGGCCTTGGGCTGGTCAGGGTCGGCGGCCCAGCGCGCCAGCGCGTTCTCGTCGGCCACGGTGAGCCCGGCTGGGTCGATCCAGGCACCGGCGCCGTCGACGGTGGCCAACGCGAGCGCGGTGACGACGCCGGTGCCCCGCCCCCAGCTCCCCCGGATGTACAGGCCGACGCGCCCGCCGCCATGGGCATGTTCGGCCAGCCATGCGGGCACCTCGCCGGGCCCCAGAACCCGCGTGGCCACCTCGAAACCCTCCTCGGCCTCAGGCTCGGCCATGGCCAGCGCCGTGTACAGCCGTTCCCGCAGCGTCCGGAACTGGAGGGTGTCGAAGAGCTGGTGGACGGCTTCGCGGTCCCACGGGCGCAGCCGCAGGTCGGCGGGGGAGATCTCCAACGGCACGTCACGGGCGAGCTCGGTCAGGGTCCGGTTGCGGATCACGCTGGCAAGGTGTGCGCGCAGCGAGCCGCCCACCTTGCCGCCGACTTCGTCCGCCCGGTCGACGAGTTCGGCCAGCGAGCCGAACTGCTGAATCCACTTGGTGGCGGTCTTCTCCCCTACGCCGGGCACCGACGGCAGGTTGTCCGACGGGTCGCCGCGCAACGCGGCGAAGTCCGGGTACTGCACCGGGGTGAGCCCGTACTTGGCCTCGACCTCCGCCGGGGTGAACCGGGTCATGTCGCTGATTCCGCGCCGGGTCATCAGCACCGTCACCTGGTCGGTGACAAGCTGCAGCGCGTCCCGGTCACCGGTGACGACCAGCACCCGCATGCCCACGGCCGCGCCCTCGGTCGCGAGTGTCGCGATGACGTCGTCGGCCTCGTAGCCGGCGGCGCTGACCCCGGTCACGGCGAGTGCGTCGCACACCTGCTGGATCAGGCTCACCTGCCCGACGAAGTCCTCGGGGGCCTCGGCACGCCCGGCCTTGTACTCCTCGTACTGCAGGTGCCGGAACGTGGGCGTCGGCAGGTCCCAGGCCACCGCCACATGGGTGGGGCGCTCGTCGCGCAGCACATTGATCAACATTGACGTGAACCCGTAGACCGCGTTGGTCGGCTGCCCCGTCGTGGTGGCGAAATTCTCGACCGGGAGCGCGAAGAACGCCCGGTAGGCCAGGGAGTGGCCGTCGAGCAGGAGCAGCCGCGGCTCACCGTCGTCGTGTACGGGCCGGGCTGCGGCCGGCGCCGGCCGGGCAGCCGAACGCGCGGAACCGCGGGTTGTCGGGTTGTCGGGGCTCGCGGTTGTGGCGGACACGACACGAGTCTATTGACAGGCTCCGACACGGGAAGCGATGGCGCGAGGCGCCGCCCGGTCTGCGCGAGCCGGACAGACGGCTGCGGCACCGGTCGGATGACCACTATTCAGCTGACCGCATGGCCACCGGTCGGCTTCCGAGTACGCGATCACAGTACTTCCCGCGCGTCCGGACGCCACGGTGGTCAGCACGCCCGCGGGCCGTATTCGATCACAAAGACGGATGTGTGAACGTGTCACCGGTCACGTCGCGAAGAAGGGCGGGAACGCCGGGGGAAGACAGTGGGGAAGACAGCGAGCGAGAACTGGCCAAGCCGTCCGCCCGGTGCATTGACGTGGCCATCGGTTACGCCTTAGCGTCTTGCCGGTGGGGCCCGGGGCGGACGAGTAGATAACGTCCATGCACGGGGAAGGTGTGGACGGCACCAAAGACCGTTCCGGGTTTCACTTATTCATCTACAGCTTTATGTGCCGCTGGGTACACCGCTCGATCCCGCGGCCCCCGTCCGCGCGCGATAGCGGTCGCTCAGACAACGTCTTCGCCCAGATAAGCACGCCGAACGCGGTCGTCCGCGCGCAGCAGGCGCGCCGGACCGTCCAACACCATCCGGCCTGTCTCCAGCACATAGCCACGGTCCGCGACCGTCAGGGCCTGATGGACGTTCTGCTCCACCAGGAGCATGGACACGCCGGTACTGTTGATCTCGCCGATGACCGCGAAGATCGTGGCGACGACCAGCGGCGCGAGCCCCATGGACGGCTCGTCCAACAGCAGCACGCGAGGCCGTGCCATGAGCGCCCGGCCGATGGCCAGCATCTGCTGCTCGCCGCCGGAAAGGCTTCCCGCGGCCTGCCCGCGGCGCTCGGCCAGCCGCGGAAACATCGTGAACACCCGGTCGATGTCCCCACGCACCCAGCGGCGATCCCGGTAGGCGCCCATCAACAGGTTCTCCTGGACGGACATGACCGGGAACACCCCGCGGCCTTCCGGCACATGACTGACGCCACGCGCGACGATCTCGTGCGCCGGCAGGCCCGAAAGCCGCTCACCGTCCAGTGACACCTCCCCCGCCACCGGGCGCAACAGCCCCGACACCGTTCGCAGCGTCGTGGTCTTACCCGCGCCGTTCGCCCCCAGCAGAGCCACTACCTCGCCGGTCTCGACCCGCAGGCTCACGCCACGCAGCGCGGTCACCGAGCCGTAGCGGACCTCCACGCCGGTGAGCTCGAGCGCCATCAGCAGCCGCCACGGGCGTCAGCAATACCGTCAGGGATGCCGTCGATGCCGCTCGTGACGCTGCCGCTGTCGGCGGGGGTAGCCGCGGCCGTGCCCAGGTACGCCTCACGCACCGCCGGGGCCCGCTGGACCCAGGCCGGCGGGCCGCTGGCGATGACCCGGCCGAAATTGAGCACGACCACGTCCGCCGCCACGCTCATCACCAGGCCCATGTCATGCTCGATCAACATAACGGAGATCCCGTCCGCGGCGATCCGCCGCAGTAGCCCGGCCAGTTCGTTCTTCTCGGCCGTGTTCGCGCCGGCCGCCGGTTCGTCCACCAGCAGCAGGCACGGGTCGCTGCCCAGCGCCCGCGCGATCTCGAGGCGACGCTGCTCCCCGTAGGCGAGCGTGGCGGCCGGGACGTGCGCGCGGTGGGCCAGACCGACGAAGGCGAGCAGTTCCATGGCCCGCCGCACGCCGCGAGCCTCGGCCCGCCGGACGCCGGGGGTGGCGAGCATCACCCGCAGTGCCGCCGGGCGGTCCCGTCCCTCCACTCCGATCTGGACGTTGGCGAGCGCGCTCAGCCCGCCGAACAGCCGGGTGTGCTGGAACGTCCGGGCCAGCCCGAGCCTGTTGATCACATGGGGCCGGCGGCCGAGCAGGTTGGTGGGAGATCCGTCACGCCCCCACAGCGTGACACCGCCGCTCTGCGGACGGTAGACGCCCGTCAGGCAGTTGAACAGCGATGTCTTGCCCGCGCCGTTCGGACCGATCACCGCGAGAATCTGGCCGCGCTCATGGCGTAGCGACACCCCATCCAGGCTGGTGACTCCCCCGAAGCGGAGCACGAGTTCGCGCACGTCGAGCACCAGACCAGCGGTACCACCGTCGGCGGCCGTAGCCCCGATCGGCACGTCGTTCATCCGGCCTGCCCAGCGACCGGGAGCGCTCCCCCGACGCCCGGGACACCCGCGTCGTCGGAGTCGGGGAGCGCCACACCGACCCGCTCACGTCGCCGTGGCGGGAGCAGGCCCTGAGGCCGGAAGATCATCATAATGACCACGATCATCCCGAAATAGATGTACCGATCGGTCGGGGGCACCACATCGCGCAGGAAAAACGCCAGCCCCTGCAGGACCACAGCACCGAGCACCACACCAAACCGGGAGCCCATCCCGCCGAAAATCACGATGGTGAGGACCAGGATCGACGCCTGCAGACTGAAGGTCTGCGGGTTGAAGAACTGCTTGGTCGCGAAGAACACACCCGCGAAACCCGAAACAGACGCGCCGATCGAGAACGCGAGCAGCTTCATCCGTACCGTCGCGACGCCCGAGATCTCGGCCGCGAACTCGTCCTCCCGGATTGCCGCCCAGGCACGGCCGACGCGCGACCGTTCCAGCCGGCCGAACACCACGATCACCGCAATGATGATGGCGAGCAGGAGGTAATAGTACGGCAGTGGCGCCAGGCCCCAGGCATAGTGGAACTTCCCGACGTCCAGGGATAGCGGTGGCACGCCGAACACCCCGCGCGAGCCGCCCGTGACACTGTCGAGGTTGTTCGCGAGCAGCTGGATGATCTCGCCGAACCCCAACGTCACGATGGCCAGATAATCCCCACGCAGCCGCAGCGTGGGCCCACCGAGAGCCACCCCGGCGACCATCGCCGCGACCACCGCGATCGGGATCACGACGAACGGGTTGAGAATGACCGGCGAATGCCAGGGCATGGCTGTCCGGGACGTGCAGTAGGCGGTCGTGTAGGCCCCGATCGCGAAGAACGCGATATAGCCGAGGTCCAGCAGACCGGCGTAGCCGACCACCACGTTCAGGCCCAGCGCGAGCAGAGCGTAGATCCCGACGTCGGTGACGAGGGACTGAGCGGCCGCTGTGGACAGGCCCAGCGGCACGATGAGGGCGATACCGAGCATGCCCGCGCTTACCGCCGCCCTCCCCCGGGCGGATGCCGCGAAGCCGCCGAGGGTGCCGACCCATGCGGTCAGCCGGTGCGGCACACCCAGACCGGCTGGCCCGGCTGGGCGCCCGCGGTCGCCCGCGCGCAGGCGCCCAGCCCACACGGCAGCGGCCCAGGCGCCGGCCGCCAATGCCGCGAACAACGCGAAACGCGGGGCGAACAGTGATCCGCGGATCCCCGCGAGCGGATGCCCGGCGTCGCCGGATGGGCCGGTCACAACGGCGAACAGCGCCGCTCCACCCATATACACCGCGAGCCGGCGCGCCCAGCTGAACGCCGCGCCGGTACGCGGCCGTCCGACGATCATGCCGCCCTGCGCCGGTGTTCACCGAGCAGGCCCGAGGGCCTGACCAGAAGGACGCCCACCAACACGAGAAAGGCAATCACATCCCGATAGGACGCCTGGAACACATAACCGCCATAGCTCTCGACCAGGCCAAGGAGCAGACCTCCCAGCACCGCGCCACGGACGTTGCCGATACCGCCGAGCACAGCGGCGGTAAACGCCTTGACACCCGGAACGAACCCCATCGTATAGGAGGCGTTGAACGTCATCGCGTAAAGGAAGCCGCCGGCACCCGCGAGCAGGCCCCCGAGCACAAAAGTGGCGACGATCACCCGTTCGACGTCGACACCCATCAGACGCGCGGTGTCCGCGTCCTGGGCCGTCGCCCGGATCGCCTGGCCCAGCCGGGTGACCGCGACCACCCGGTCCACCACGACGAGCATCACGACCGCCACGCCGAATATGATCATTGTCTGCACAGAGACCGCGGCGCCGAGGACCCGCCCGACGGTCCCGTTGGTGAACAGGTCCGGGACGGGCACGCTCTGGCGGCCGAACTCCTTCCCGGCCAGGTTGGCCGCGAACAGCGAGGCTCCGATGGCGCTGATGAGGTAGGCCAGCCGCGGCGCGCCACGGCGGCGCAGCGGCCGGTAGGCACCGCGCTCCAGAGCGAACGCGGCCAAGCCGCCGGACGCGGCCCCGGCACCGAGCCCGACCGTTACCAGCGCGACGGACGTGAGCCCTGACGGCGTTGCCCCGCCCGCGGGCAGCAGCGCCCGAGCCGCGAACAGCCCGCCGAAGGCACCGAGCATGAAGACCTCGCTGTGGGCGAAGTTGATGAGCGTGAGCACCCCGTAGACGAGGGTGTAGCCAAGAGCTATGACCGCGTACAGGGAACCGATGGTCAGGCCGTCAACCGTCAGCTGCCCGAACTCGTGCCCGAAGCTCATGCTGATGTCCCCCGAATCGCCGGTGGTTCACCGGGCCACTGCTGGTGCGCGGTATCGCGGGCGGTCATGAACACGGGTCAGGCTTTCATCAGCTCCGCGGTGGTCCCAAGCACTTCCCGCTTGCCAGCGCGGATCCGGTAGACGTAGACGGTCGAACCGGCGACCTCGCCGTTGGGCTGGAACACGATCCGCTTGGTGACGCCCTCGAAATCAACGGATGAGAAGGCCCGGGCAACAGCCTCCCGGCTGGCACCCGGCCCGAGCTTACGCAGGACCTCGATGACCGCGTTCGTCGCGTCATATGCCTCACCGGAGTAGGTGCCCGGCCGCGTGCCGTTGTTCACCCGTTTGAAGTCGGCGACGAAGCCGGCGGCCTTCGGGTCGCTGTTGGCGTCGCCGCATGGGCAGGTCAGATACGCGCCTTCCGCGCTCGCGGCACCCGCCTGGGTGACGAACTGGTCGTCGTTCGACCCGTCTCCGCTCATGATCGCCCCGGTGAAGCCCTTGGCCCGCAGCGCCTTGGTCAATAGGGCGAACTCCCCATAATAGCCGGAGTAGAATACCACGTCCGGCTGCTCGGAAATTATCTTCGTCGCCTCGGATGTGTAGTCCTTCGTCGGGTTGATGCCATCATTCACGACATTCACCCCCTGCACCGCCAGCTCTTTTTTCAACACCGTCGACAGCCCGGTGCCGTATTCGCTCTTGTCATCGAGGGAGAACACCTTCTTGGCCTTGAGAGCCTTTGCGACGTAATCCGCGGCGGCGGTGCCCTGTACGGTGTCGGGGGCAATCACGCGGAAAAAAGTCCCAAAACCCAGCGAGGTGAGCTGCGGGTTTGTCGCGGACGGGCTCACGGAGAGGAGTTTGGCCTGGCTGTAAAGCGGCTCGCTGGCTTTGGTCGCGCCCGAGAAGATCGGCCCGATGACAGCGATGACGCCCGAGTTGTCAATCAGCTTCTGGGCCGCGGTGGGCCCCTGCTCCGGGGTGCCCTGATCGTCTGACTGGACCAGCCGGAGAGTGAACGGGAGCCCGCCGCTGGTGTTGGCGCGATCGACCGCGGTTCGCAGGCCGTTGATCGCGTTGATGCCGAGCTGCGAGCTGTCGCCCGACAGCGGCCCCTGGAAGCCGATGATGTATTCGGGGCGCCCGCTTCCCGAGGAGCCTCCCCCGCACGCGCCGACGGTCAGCGCGATCGCAAGCAATCCAGCGGCTCCCGCCGCCATCGTTCGCCTCGCCATGCCGTGTCCCTTCATCCATTTCAGTAAGACAATTCAGGCAAATCGCCATCAAGCATAGCGCGAGGGATGCCAGCTCTCCCAGCAGAAAGGTCATCCGACCGGTGCCGCGCACGACGGCCTCACGCCGTGCCCACGCCACGCGGCCGCCACCGCCCACCGCGCCTGCTCTGCCCAGCTTGCTGGCCATACTGTCGGAAACCTAGTCGCTACGAGCAGCAACTGAAAGCTTGGAACGCCCGTGTCGTCACAATTTTTCGATTATGGTGTGTTTCGGAAGTTGTCGGACGAAATCGTGGCGTGCGGCCGGGCCCGGCCGCCGGGGCGAGCGCCGAGGGTGAGCGCCGGGTCGAGCCGCGCACGTTCGGGACGGCGCGGATTACGGCCGACGCACCCGCAGCACCACGAACGCCCGGTCGCGCACCGCATAGATGGTCACGAGCGGCGCCACCGCGTCACCCCACTCATCAAAGCCGACCTCGCCGGTGGCCCCGACGAAGCGGCCCTGCCGCAGTGCGGCGATGACAGCGGCCCTGGCGGCGCCATCCACACCGGTTCGGCCTGGCAGAACGCTACTGGCCGCCCGCAACAGCACACCGGCAGCGTCGTAGGCGTACGCGGCGACGGACGGGATCACATCGGCGACCGCTGTCGGCGGGGGGACGGCAGGCCCCGGGGCGCCGGTCACGGCCGAGGCGTCACCGCGGATGACGGCCGGCGGACCAGCCTCGGCGCCAGAGCCTGCGCCAGAACCGGCGCCAGAACCGAGCGCACGAGAGGCGGTCGAGACGGCCGGATCGCCGATACGGGTGCCGGTCTCCCGGTTGCCACGACCGCCCCATCGGTGCAGGTAGGCCGCGGCGAACGAGCCGGCCCGCGGCAGTTCGGAAAGCGGCGCGCCGAGATCGACGACCGTGTCTCCCTCAGCGGCGCCCTCCGCCCGCTCGGGATAACGAGGGTCGCCCAGCCCGTCGGAACCGAGAACAGCGACGGCCAGGCCCTGATCGGCCAGTTCGGTGCGCAGATGCGCGGCAAAGGCGAAGCCCGTCGCCACGTACAGCAGGTCCGGGGTTTCGGCACGTACCCTCTCGACTACCGAGGCCACCTCGGACTCGTCATCCAGACTGCCGTGGACCTTGTGTATTCCCGTGACGGCGGCGCCCAGCTGGCGGGCGTCGGAGGCGAATCGCTGCGCGAGGGAGGTACCGAAGCCGGGGCCACCGTCCACCACCGTGATCCGGCGGCGGCCCATGGTCGCCACGGCGTACTCGGCGCTGGTCCGAGCCGCCAGGACATCGGTGCCGCTCAGCCGGAAGTACCCTGGATACGGCCGGCTCCGGGCGGTGGTGGCCGCGGTAGCGGTGGTGGTGGTCGCGAGGCCCGTGAGTTCAGGGCGGCTGTTGGACGGGGAGACCACGGCAATCCCGGCGGCGCTCAGCGTAGGCACAGCGACCATGGCGACCGTGGAGCTCAACGGCCCGACGACGCCGATCACCGTTTCGTCGGCGGCCAGTTCACCGGCTGCCCGGGCGCCTCCGTCCGGCCGGGACAGGTCGTCCTGGAGGCTCAGACGGATCTTCCAGCCAGGGATCGCCGCGTCCGCGTTTGCCTCGTCGACCGCGAGCCGCACGGCGTTGCGAACCGCGCCGCCCAGCGAGGCGAGATCCCCGGACAGCGGAGCCATCAGCCCAAGCGTGGCCGTCCGCGGCTGCGGCCGCGACGGGCTACCAGCGGACGGTGCGGTACTGAGTTTTACCGCGTACGCCGCCCCGACCGCCCCCGCCGCAACGATCAGGGCGACCAGCGCGGCAACCAGCGCCCGGGTGGGCGGTACCCGGCGTCCCCACCGGGTGGGCGGTGACCGGTCGATCACGTTCCGGGCAGTGCCTCACCGGGCAATGCCTCGCCAGACAGGATGCCTTCGGCCACCGCACGCATCGTGCGCCGCTGATTCATCGAGGTGCGCTGGATCCACCGGAAGGCGTCCGGCTCGGTCATCGCGTGCTCGGTCTGCAGGACCCCCTTGGCCCGTTCAATGATCTTTCGAGCCTCCAGGCGGCCCTGTAGATCCTCGACCTCGGCCTCCAGGCTCACGATCTCGGTGAAGCGGCTCACCGCCATCTCGATCGTCGGCAGCAGGTCCTTCTTCTGGAACGGCTTGACGACGTAGGCCATCGCCCCGGCCTCACGGGCTCGTTCCACGAGCTCTCGCTGGCTGAACGCGGTCAGGATCACCACCGGCGCAATGCGTTCCTTGGCGATGTGCCCACCGGCCTCGATCCCGTCCATACGAGGCATCTTGACGTCGAGAATGACCAGGTCGGGCCGAAGCTTGGTGGCAAGGCTGACGGCCATCTCGCCGTCACCGGCCTCACCGACCACCTCGTAGCCCTCCTCCTGCAACATCTCACGAAGATCAAGACGGATCAGCGCCTCGTCCTCGGCGATCAGCACCCGGCGGGGGGTCGAGGATGGCTGGCTCATCGGGTCGGACTCCTGGGCTCGCAGGGCTAGGATGATGCCGTTGACCCGCCGTAACACCGGGGCGGTCGGTCGATCCGCACCTTACCCGGCTAGAGTCGTCAAGGAAGCGCTACCTGCATATCGGCCAGCCCGGCAGCGGGATAATCCAACCGCCGGTCACCCTCAGTACCTAATGATCATAGAGTAAAAGCAGTATGCCCCTGTACTCCAACGGCAGAGAGACGGTGCTCAAACCACCGACAGTGTGGGTTCGAATCCCACCGGGGGCACGCGCGGCGTTCGGCGTCGAGATCGTTGTAGGTACGCCGTGTTGTCGTCAGCCGGCGCTCAGCACCAGGGCGCCTTCCTCCTCCGCCTTGCCGGATCGGGCGCGGATGAGCCGTTCGCTGATCGAACGCCCTATCCTCGGGCGCTCTAAATGCCCGCGGTCGCGGTGGGGACAGCGGCGATCGCCACCCATCGCTGTGGCGCTCGTTGTTTCGTCAGACCTCGATATGCGAGCCCATGATGACGGTGCGGTCGCGCGGGAGGCCGAAGTGTTCGGCGGCGTCGGCGGTGATGTAGGAGGTGGCGATGAACAGCCGTTTCCGCCAGCGCGCCATGGTCGGCGCGTCCCCGATACGAAGATCGATCTTGGACAGGAAGTAGGACGCCCGGTCCAGGTCCAGCTGCCGTCCCTCGACGGTGGCCAGGTCGGGCGTTCTCAGCGCGCCGAGCACGTTCGGCGTCTCCATGTAGCCGAACCGCGCGGTGATATGGCTGACGCCATCATCGGCGTAGCCGAGGTCGTCCACGGCGATCCGCTCGTTCGCCGGCACGCGAGGCACTGGCAGGGTCTCGACCGACAGGATCAGGACGAGGTCGTGCCGAACGTGGTTGTGCTCGACGTTGGCCCGCAACGCCAGCGGCGCGGTCTGCTTGCCGCGGTTGAGGAACACGGCTGTGCCCGGCACCCGGGCGGTGGACGACCCGTTCGCGAGTAGCTGGTCGACGAACTCGCGGAGCGATCCCTCGCGTCGTTGCCGCTGCGCGGTGACGATCTGTCGGCCTCGCTGCCAGGTCGTCATGACCGTGAACGCCGTCAGCGCGATGAGCAGCGGCAGCCAGGCGCCGTGGACGAGCTTGGTCAGGTTCGCCGCGACGAACAGGAGGTCGACCGACAGCAGCACGCTCGCGCCCAGACCGAGCAGCCACCGCGGGGTGTGCCACGTACGCCAGGCGACGTAGAAGAACATCAGGGTGGTAATGGTGATCGTCCCGGTCACCGCCATGCCGAACGCGAACGCCAGGGCCGCCGAGCTGCGGAACGCAAAGACGAGCGTGAGCACCGAGACCATCAGCAGCCAGTTGATCCACGGGACGTAGATCTGGCCGATGGTGGACTCCGAGGTGTGGGCGACCCGCAGCCGGGGCAGGTAGCCGAGCCCGGCGGCCTGGGACGCCACCGAGTACGCCCCTGTGATCACCGCCTGGGAGGCGATCACCGTCGCCGCGGTGGCCAGCAGGACAAGGGGCAGCCGTGCCCAGCCAGGGGCGAGCAGGAAGAACGGGCTGCTGATTCGGTCCGAGTTGTCGAGGATCAGCGCACCCTGGCCGAGGTAGCTGAGCACGCACGCGGGGAACACCAGCAGCAGCCAGGCGCGGGTGATGGACCGGCGGCCGAAGTGTCCCATGTCGGCGTACAGCGCCTCGGCGCCGGTGACCGCGAGCACGACCGCCGCCAGCGCGAAGAACGCGGTGCCGAAGTGGTGGACCAGGAAGCCCGCGGCGTAGGCCGGCGACAACGCCTTGAGGATGGCCGGATGCCCGGCGATGCCGGCCACCCCGAGCGCGCCGATGGTCACAAACCACACGATCATCACGGGTCCGAACACGCGGCCGACCGCGGCGGTGCCCAGCCGCTGCGCGAGGAACAGCACCACGATAATCACTGCGGTGATCGGTACGACCAGCTCACCCAGCGACGGTTCCACGATCTTGAGGCCCTCGACCGCGGACAGCACCGAAATCGCGGGAGTGATCATGCTGTCACCGAAGAACAACGCCGCGCCGAAGATCCCCAGCCCTGCCAGCACGGCGGCGGTCCGCCGGCCCCGCTGCGTGCCCAACCGCCGCAGCAGGGTGATCAGCGCCATGATGCCGCCCTCGCCGTCATTGTCGGCACGCATCGCCAGCAGTACATAGGTGACCGTCACGATGATCACTACCGACCAGAACACCAGCGACACCACCCCGAACACGTTGTCCGTGCTCACCGGGACGGGATGGGGGTCGCTCGGGTTGAACACCGTCTGCAGGGTGTAGATCGGGCTGGTCCCGATGTCGCCGAACACCACGCCGAGCGCACCGACAACCAGCGCAAGCCGCACCGCATCGCCCCCGTGGGGACCGTCGGCCACCGACGACCGTGCTGATCCGGTGTCCGACGTCGCGAGCTGCTGCCGATCGGGCACGGTCATCCTCCCTGGGCGCCGGCGGCTGCGCACGAGATGCCCGGCTCCCCGCGGACAGTACCGTTGTCGCGGTCAGTCCCCACTCGCCGCCGGTGTCGCTCACGGGTGCCGTCGTCCTCAAACCGGCTTGACAAAGAGGGGTGCGGCAGTTGCGCAACCGCCCACCGCGCACCACAAAGCGCCCGTCCCCCGAACAGGAAGACGGGCGCTTTGACTACTGCGAGAGGATGTCAGCCGACGCAGGCTGGTTGATCGGGTGAGATGATGATGAGCCGCGCGGAGGACCGGAGTCCGTGCGGGCGTTGAGCCGGGCGGCTTGGCGGGTCAGGTGGTCGCGCTCAGCGAGGTTGGCGCGTCGGCGTGGAGTGCCGCGATGGCGGCCTGGGCCTGGAACTCGCCCAGCCGGTCGCGGGCGAGGGCCGTCTGCAGGATCGTGACGCCCTCGGCGATCGACGTGGTGTCCCATCGGCTGCGGTCCTGCTCAGCGAGTGGTACCAGGCTGCCATCGGGCGCGGTCCGGGTGTCGCGCCGGGCGTGGTGGAGCAGCATGAGGGCGATCAGTCCGGTCCCCTTGAGCCGCCGCGAAGTCGTGCATGTGCGGATGAGCCTGGGTGAGCCGGCCCGCGGGTCCACGGCGCGGCGCGAGGGCGAGACAGGACGAGGCCTTCCAAGATCATCATCGGCCAAGCAGACGATCGCTGTTCGTGCCTGGGGTCGAGGAGGGCGCGTGCTACGAATCACGCCGGCTGGCGTACCACCGGACCGGTTCGGCGAGAACCGCCTTCGCGCTGGGCAGGTCGGCCAAGCGGGTGGAGAGGGTGGCTTCGGCCAGGCGTGGGGGAAGGGCCGCGTTGAACTTCAGGCCAGCCAGGGCCTGCTCGTCCACGTGGGGCAGACAGAGCCGCTTTTCCAGATCCGCGGTGGCGGCCTTCCACATAGCTGGGATCAGGTCAGAACGTAGCCGGATGAATGCTTCGTCGAGGTTCTGGCGGGGGTCGGTGAGGTCGCCGAGGGAAGCGGCGAGGGTGCGGTTGGCGAGATGGCCGGCCCAGGTCCACCAGCGGACGTCGGTCTCCGCTTCGCGCACGATCATGGTGCCGGCGGGGTGGACGAGGTCGGTGTGCTTCTCGCGGATCTCGGTCAGGCGGGCGGTGGCGCGTTTGGTCATGGCGACCTGGGGGCCGGCTCCGAGGAGGACTTCGCGCATCGCTCTGACCATGGTGAAGGACAGCGGGGGGAGGGTGCTGGTCCACCGGGCGCGGCCCCCGCTGCCGGCGGGTTCGACGAAGCAGCGGCGGCGTTTCCAGTCGGTGTGGGTGACATGCCAGCTGCGGCCGGCGAGCAGGAGCAGCCGCGGGCCTTCGACCGGGTCGCACAGAAGCATCGGGTCGGTGCGGCCGATCTCGGTGCGGCCGGACAGGACGGTGAACTCGGGTGCCGCGGTGAAGACCGCGGTCAGTTCGGAGAAGTGCCGGTGGCCGAAGCGGCGTTCGGCTTCTGGGCCGACGGACAGCATGCCGCCGTCGGAGTCGAGGAATCCCATGCGGACGAGGTGAGCGACGATCGGTCCGGCGGACCGGTCGAAGGGCGCGAGGCCGTTCCATTCGTCGGCCCAGAGCCGGTCACCGACCTTGTTCTCCTGTAGGCAGTAGGCGAGCAGTTGCTGGGCGACGATGTGCCGTGGCTCGGGTGGGGCGACGACCGGTTCGACCCAGCCTCGTCCCCACAGCAGCAGCAGGCCGGCGGCCTGGACAAGCGCGTCCTCGGTCAGGGTCAGGAACAGGCAGTTGCGGACGGTTCCTGGCCGGCGCCCGGTCCGGCCGAGGCGTTGGAGAAACGACGCGACCGAGCCGGGGGCGTTCAACTGGATCACGCGGTCGAGGTCGCCGACGTCGATGCCCAGTTCCAGCGTGCTGGTCGCGACGATCACGCAGTCGCGGGCCTGGGTGAACGCCTCTTCGGAGCGACGCCGCTCGTCGACCGACAGGGACGCGTGCGAGAGGAACGTGGTCACGCCGCGGGCGCGCAGTTCGCCGCCGAGCTGTTCGACGAGCTTCTTCGAGTCGCAGAAGACGAGCCGTTTCTCGCTCTGGTGCAGCGTGGCGAGTACCTTCGCCGCGTTCGGCACCGAGCCGACGTAGTCAAGCTCGATCTCGCCCGGCGGCGGACCGGCCACCGACGCGGTCGCGATCGGCATATCGGGCGCGACCACAAGCGCGGGCCGGCGACCGACACCGGAGCCCTGGAGCCAGCGGAGCAGGTCGGCCGGGTTACCGACGGTCGCGGACAGGCCCACGACCTGCAGCTCGGGCCGGACCGCGCCCGAGCCGGCCGCTTCGGCGATGATGATCCGTCGCAACCGTTCCAGCACGGCCAGCAGGTGCCAGCCCCGGTCGTCACCCGCGAAGACGTGCACCTCGTCGACGATCACTGTCCGCACGCCGGCGAAGAAGCCGCGATGGTCGGTGCGGACGCTGACCAGCATCGCTTCGAGCGACTCGGGGGTGGTGAGCAGGACGTCTGGCCGTTCGCGGCGGATCCGTTCCCGCCTGCTGGTCGTCACGTCCCCATGCCAGACGGCGGCCTGGCGCCCGAGCCAGCCGGTGTACGTCTCCAGCCGGGGAGCCAGGTTGTTCAGCAGCGCCTTGAGCGGACAGACGTAGAGAACGGACGTGCCCTGCCAGTTCTCGAACGCCATCCGCGACAGCGTCGGGAACATCGCCGCCTCGGTCTTCCCCCCAGCCGTCGGCGCCAGCAGCAACGCATCCGACCCGCCGAGCAGCGGCGCCACCGCAGCCTCCTGCAACGGCCGCAACCCGGGCCACCGCAACGAGTTCACGATGTGGTGCAGCACCACCGGATGCAGCAGGTCCGGGGCGTCCGGCGGTGCCGCGCCCGGCCGGTCCGCCATTACAGGTCCAGGTCGATGTCGTCGGCGGACGATGCGGCCCGTCCAGTGAGGTTGCGCTCCAGGTCCGTCATCTCGGCCGTATGGACAGTCAGCGGGTAGTCCCGGCGCGGGTCGAAGTCGGCGTGCTGGTCGACGCGGTCGAGAACGTCGGCGACGAGCTTCTTCAGGAACAGCCGCGGCGCGACGCCGACCTTGCCACCGAGCCGGCCCGCGACCGCGCCGGCCAGCTCGGCGAGATATGCGTCATCGGCCAGCCTTTCGATGCGGGCCGCGGCCTCGGGCGAGGTGCCGCCGACGAACAGCCCCCGGACCCGCCCGCCGAGCTCGACGAGCGACGCCTCGGTGAAGCCGGTGAGCCGGAGCTGCACCGCCCGCGGATTGTCGAACCTCGGGTCGGTCGAGAAGTCGGTCGCCAGCCGCTGCGCGAGCGGCGCGAGCCGGCGCACCCCCTGCGGCCCGTCGTAGAACGCGGGCGTTCCCGTGATCACGAGATGCAGCCCAGGGAACCGGCCGCCGTGCACCTCGTCAAGGAGCTGGCGCAGCGCATTCAGCGCCTTGTCGCGCGCGTCGGACCGGACTCGCTGCAGCGTCTCGACCTCGTCCAGCACGACGAGCAGCCCCTTGTACCCGCTGTCGCGCAGCACGACGAGCAGCCCCTGCAAGAAGCCCAGCGCCCCGAAATGGTCCAAGTCGCCACGGACACCGCCGGCCCGGCGGGCACTGGCGGCGACGTGCGGCTGTCCGCCGAGCCAGGCAAGCAGCGCCGAGGCGGTCGCCTCGTCACCGGCGACGAGCGCGGACCGGTAGCCGCGCAGCGCGGCGGCGAACGCCGGCGCTGTCCGACCGACGTCGAGCATCCGCCGGTCGAACAGCTCGCCCACTGCCTTCTCCAACGCGGCCGGGTCGTCGCCTGCCATAGCGTCGGCGGCGAGGACGTCCTCCTCCAGCGCGTAGAACCAGCCATCGACGACGTTGCGCAGCGCGCTCGGCGGGAACGTCGACGTGGCGAGCCGCTCGGTGAGCCGTCGGTAAACCGTTTCCAGCTTGTGCAGCGGCGTCTCGTTCTCCGAGATCTGCACCTCGGCCGTGGCCAGCCCGGCTCGCTTCGCCCGCTCGGCCAGCCACCGGGTGAAGAACGTCTTCCCCGTCCCGTACTCGCCCCGCACCGCCTTGAACACCGAACCGCCCGACGCGGCCGCGGCCAGGTCCTCGGCCACGGAACGCTCGAACCTGTCCAGCCCCACGGCCAGCAGATCCAGCCCCGTGGCGGGCACCGCGCCACGCCGCAGCGCGTCCAGGACGTCGCGCCGCCGCGCGGCGCTGACGGCGGCGCCGGTCACGCGAACAGCTCGAACTGCTGGCGCAACAGGTCTACGTTGAGCCGCAGTGTGTGCCCGTCGTCGAGCGGCTCCAGCACCGGGTAGTTGTCGACGTTGAAGACGCGTTGCAGGTTGACGGCGAAGCCGGCGGCCCGATGCGCCAGCTCCCCGGCCCGCTCGGCGACGACGCTGGTCGCCAGCGTGCCACCCGCGTCGAGCAGCGCTCGTACCGCCGCCTCGACCTTCTCGACCGGCACCCGCCGCGCCAGGCCGCTGAGCTGGGATCGGAACAGCTCGCCGGCCAGCAGCGCGGCGACGCCCGTCGCCGGCGCGGCCTCGGCGGGCGCTGGCACTGGCGACGCGGCCAGCGCCGCCTCCTCCGGCAGGTCGAACAGTGCGGGACCGGCCTGCGCCTCGGCCGCTCTG